>CAIQIE010000017.1 GCA_903871805.1 uncultured Planctomycetaceae bacterium
CGCCAATGGCTCCGCAGGCCGAGGCCAGTCCGTCGTAGACCCATTGATAGCCCCCACGCGTCCTCAAAACACACGTCGGTACGCAAAGCATTGACAGAAATGCACTTACGACAAAAGCGACAGGTGGATGGCCCCAGTTTTCTTCCCCGTCCCCAGCTGATCTCCGGCCAACTGGACATGGAAGACCTCGACATCGACATGAGTTTGACGGCTGAGGAACTGACAGAGGCCGCTGCGGGTTGACCGGATGTTTCTTAGGGATTTTATGGCAAATTGGGCAGAGTGAGCGTTAGAATAGTGTCTGGACCGTGTTGTTCTGTTCGAAAGCTGAGACGATGATTTCCACTAATCACGATGAACTGCAAAAAGTGATTGCCAGTGTTGCCGATTGGCCCGCACTTGATCGCATTACGCTGGCGAGAAAGATTTTGGAAACGGTCGAAGAGACAACAATACCTGCCACAGTTGGGCTTCGGGGCGAAGAGGTTATTAAACTGCTGCAGATCCCTCAGCCATCTCCTGACGACGATGAATGCGATCGGATTGTTTTGGAGGAACGCCTGCGAAAGTATGGCCCATGAAAGTGCTGCTGGATCTCAACGTGGTTCTGGATGTCATTCTGAATCGGCAACAATTTCTCGCTGACTCGCTGGCCGTCTGGAATGCTCAGCAGTCAGGTGAGTTCGAAGGGTTTCTCGCCGCTACGGAATTCACAAATCTGTTCTACATTGTGGAGCGACTTGCAGGGAATTCAAAAGCACGTTCGGCAGTTGGTGTGTGTCTGAATGCGTTTACAGTTGTCGCCGTTGATCGCACGGTGCTGCACGCAGCAGAATCATTATCAGGCACCGACTTTGAAGACAACGTCTGCATCGCGTGTGCGACGTCCGTTGCTGCCGATTGGATCGTCACCCGAGACACAACAGGATTTGCTCAAAGCTCTGTTCCCGCGATTACCCCTGCAGATTTGATGAAATTACTCGCGAAATAGCCTACTCCTCAATGGATCTTTCTGCCAAATGAACGACTTCTCCAAGGACATGCTCGTCGAACAGCCAACGATTGAACTGTTTTCGGAGCTCGAATACGAAACAGCCAACTGTTTCCGGGGAAACTGGGGGAAACTGGGTGTGGGGGAAACTGGGGGCCATCCACCTGTCGTTTGACAGTTTGTACGAGGCCTGGTGCCTTTTTTGGAGAGTTTTGAACTCTCAACAAGACAGGGCGTTAGGGAGTTCGTACCACCACCACGGCGCGGGCGAATCGGTGGGATGTTTTGGCGGATCAGGACGTTCCGGTTATCCGCTGCATCAATCGCTGTGTGCGTCGCGCGTTTCTCTGTGGCGACGACCAACTCTACGGCAAAAATTATGACCAACGCCGGGAACGAATTCACGACCGGCTGCTGGTAGCACCACGCTCGTCGCCTGCAAAATCACCACATTCAGGGTCAACGCCTGCCCACACCTTCGGCGAATAACAACAACGCAGTCGCACAAATCCCTTTGCCGTGCCTCGCAAACACAGACGCCAATGGCTCCGCAGGCCGAGGCCAG
>CAIQIE010000018.1 GCA_903871805.1 uncultured Planctomycetaceae bacterium
ATCCGCATGGATTCACCTTCCGTGACCAGCGTTTTACTCCTACTGATCCTCCTGGATCATCGAAGTGGTGCTCCCGAATCCATCCTGCAACTCACAGCCAAAGCATTTACGGACCATCACCTATGGATAACTTCGGTTTCGCTCCGCGAACCGAAAATCAATCATTTCCTGTGTCGCCGCTCCGCAAATCCATTTCAAACACCCCATTTTCGTGGGTAATGACAAGGCCTCACGGCCCCGGCACTGGTTGTTTCGGCCCATCCGGGCCTGCAAGGCACAGAATAAAATATCATGAGCTTCAACGAATCCAACACCGTCGAGCAGATGTTCTGGATGCGATGTCGTCGAAGGCCGAAGGCGCGAGCAAGCCTTTGGTTGTGCAGGAGGACACGCAACCAGGCTGGGGTAGGTCGCTCGGCGGAGACCTGGCGGATGCGGCTTCGGTGCCCGTGAAGTGGGACTATCGTTCGGTCGCCGAGGTACCTCGGCAGCCGGGCGATGTGATGGTCGAAGCGTGGCTGCGAGATGCTTTGATTCGGCTCAATCCGGAAATTGCGGCTCAGCCTGATCGAGCAGACGAAGTCATCTATGCTCTGCGAGCAATCCTACTGTCAGTTCAGGGCGATGGGCTGGTTCGGGCCAACGAAAACTTCATGGCATGGCTGCGGGGCGAGAAGACCATGCCGTTTGGACCCAACGGCGAACACGTGACCGTGAGACTGATCGATTCTTCAAACCTGTCGCAGAATCGCTACGTGGTCACCAACCAGTGGACCTTTCGAGCTGGTGCGGTCGAGAAGCGGTTTGACGTCGTGTTCATGGTCAACGGGCTGCCGCTGATTATCGGCGAGGCCAAGACGCCGACTCGCAGTGCGGTGACCTGGTTTGATGCAGCGTATCAGGTGCATGAGATCTACGAGAAACAAGTTCCGGCGATGTTTGTGCCGAACGTGTTTTCGTTCGCGACGGAAGGCAAGCTGTTTCGCTACGGCTCCATCCGCATGCCGATCGACATCTGGGGACCATGGAGGACTCGCGAGAACGAGCCTGAAGGTTCCATCACCGATGTGCGTCGCACGATCGAAAGTATCCTGAGGCCCGGCGTGGTGCTGGATATCCTGCAGAACTTCACGGTCTTCGCGACGGACAAGAAGCATCGCCGCATCAAGATCATCTGCCGCTATCAGCAGTATTTCACGACCAATCAACTGATCGATCGAGTTATCAAGGGTTATCCGAAAAAAGGCCTGATCTGGCATTTTCAGGGAAGCGGTAAATCGCTGCTGATGGTCTTCGCGGCTCAGAAGCTGCGACTACATCCGAAGCTCGGCAATCCTACGGTTATCATCGTCGTGGATCGCCTTGATCTCGATACGCAGATCACGGCCACGTTCAACGCTGCCGACGTACCTAACATGGTCGGCGTGGCGACTCGCACGGAACTGCAGACGTTGCTGGCTCAGGATGTTCGCAAAGTCCTGATCACCACGATTCACACGTTCGGTGAAGCGGGCGGCAAATTGAATGAACGTTCCAACGTCATCGTGCTGGTCGATGAGGCTCACAGAACTCAGGAAGGCGATCTTGGACGCAAGATGCGAGAAGCGTTGCCAAATGCGTTTCTGTTTGGTCTGACTGGCACGCCGATCAATCGAGCCGACAAGAACACGTTCTGGGCCTTCGGTGCGGAGGAAGACGAGAGAGGCTACATGAGCCGCTACTCGTTCCAGGAATCGATTCGCGACAAAGCCACGCTGCCGCTGCACTTTGAAGCTCCGGAAGTGAAGCTGAAGATCGACAAAGCGGCGATCGACGAAGCCTATCGTCAGATCACTGGACGGCTGAACGAACAGGATCGCGATGACCTGGCCAAACGAGCGGCCAAAATGGCCGTGCTGGTCAAGAACCCGGAACGCGTCCGTGCCGTGGTCAATCACATCGTCACGCATTTTCAGCAGAAGATTGAACCGAATGGCTTTAAGGCTCAGGTTGTGGTCTTCGATCGTGAATGCTGTCTGCTCTACAAATCTGTGATGGATGAGCTGATCGGCCCGGACGCCAGTTCCATCGTCATGAGCAGTGCTCAGAGTGATCCCCCGGAATGGAAGGATCATGTCCGCGACAAGGACGCCGAAGAGAAGCTGCTCGACAGATTCCGCAATCCGGCTGATCCACTGAAGTTTGTCATTGTCACCAGCAAACTGCTCACGGGCTTTGATGCACCGATTTTGCAGGTGATGTATCTCGACAAGCCGATGAAGGATCACAATCTGCTGCAGGCGATCTGCAGGACGAATCGCACGTTCGGTCAGGAAAAGACTCACGGGCTGATTGTCGACTACATCGGCATCTTCGACGATGTGGCTCAGGCACTGGACTTTGATGAAAAGGCCGTGCAGCAGGTGGTCAGTAACATCGACGAACTGCGAAAAGCGTTGCCGGTGCAGGTTCAGAAGTGCCTGGCATTTTTTTCCGGCGTCGATCGCAGTGTGGGCGGCTACGAAGGACTGATGGCAGCTCACCAGTGTCTGCCGAACAATGAAGTTCGAGACAAGTTTGCAGGCCAATACAACGTCCTGGGAACGATCTGGGAAGCTTTGTCCCCGGACACGATCCTTGGGCCTTACGAAAAAGATTACAAGTGGCTGACTCAGGTCTACGAATCTGTGAAGCCTCCAGGCGGCAACGGCAAGCTGCTGTGGCATGCTTTGGGGGCAAAGACGGTGGAGCTGATCAATCAGAACGTGCATCTCGATACGGTCCGGGACGACGTGGAGACACTGGTTCTGAACGCTGAGATTCTGGATGAGATTCTAAGCGACAAAGACCCGGAGAGGCGGAGCCGGGAGGTTGAGATCAAGCTGACAGCTCGCCTGCGGCGGCACAAGGGCGATCCAAAGTTCAAGGCACTCGGCGAGCGACTGGAGAAGGTCAAAGAACGTCATGAACAGGGATTTCTGACCAGCCTGCAGTTCCTGAAAGAGATCCTGGAACTGGCCAAAGAAGTTGTGGCTGCGGAAAATCAGGCCGATCCGGAAGAAGAACGTGACCGAGCCCGGGAAGCCCTGACGGATTTGTTCCAGGACGCCAAGTCCAGAGCGACGCACATCATTGTGGAACGCATCGTGAATGACATTGATGCGATTGTCAGGAAAGTCCGATTTCCTGAATGGCAGCGAACCACAGCGGGCGAGCGTTTGGTCCAAAAGGAACTGCGACTGACTCTGCACGGATACAAGCTGCACACAGATCAGGAATTGTTTGACAAGGCTTACGGATACATCCGGCAGTATTATTGAGCTGCATTTTTCACTTGGTGTGTTGATTGCAGGATTGAGACCATGGGGAAAACTGGAGCCAGCGACTGTCTTAAAAAGTGTCAAAGGGAGAATATGGAGCCATTCACCTGTCGAAAAACGGCCATGTTCACCATTGAGAACACGGAATTCAGGGAGTGGAAAAAACACAAGGCCCGGAGCGATTTCTCCGTGTGCTCAGCGGACTCCGTGGTGAAATCAATCGCGTGCCTCTATCACGTACCAGGCGACTGGCGACTGGAAAACGAACCACCACGATCACTCGGAACGAACGATTGAGGAGGCGTGAATTAATTCGCACCGATGCATGTAACACATTTTTTGCAATCACTTACGTCTTTCGGTGCATGGCACCTGCATCGCTGTCCGGCACCTATACCACAATGCACTTACAACAAAAAAACAGGTGGCTGGACCCGGATTCGGTGGATTCCTCCCCGGTGGAGAACGAACGACATGTTCGCCGCCGAAAATGGCCCGTTTCCAGTGCTGACGGATGAAATCAAGCGGCGAAGATGAGAGAATCCGACAGGGGCAACACCATGAATTCTCCGACATTTTGAGTGCGGTGGACGTTTCTGTCTCTCCCGGGGGAATTTCGCGGCGATAGAACCTCTGGTCCATCAGTGCGCGAAGTCGTCTCGATCTTGTGTTTTCAGGAAGCAGTGATGAACGAGATTCTGATTGTTGTTGAGGAAGCGGATGAAGGCGGCCTGAGAGCTCGGGCAGTCGGACACAGTATCTTCACTGAGGCCGAGACTTTGGAGGAACTGCGTTGCAACGTACGCGAGGCGGTCGACTGTCACTTTGAGCAGGGACAGCGTCCCCGACTGATTCGACTGCATATTGTGCGGGACGAGGTTCTGCCGGTATGAGGCTGCCGAAGGATCTCTCAGGGCGTGAACTTGCTCGCCGACTTCTGCAGTTTGGTTACGAAGTGACGCGACAGAAGGGATCTCACATACGTCTGACGACCGTGCGGTCCGGTGAGCATCACGTCACAGTTCCGGACCATGCAGCATTGCGAGCAGGGACACTGAACGCCGTACTCTCTGATGTCGCTGCACATGCCGGGTTGAGTCGTGACGAGGTGCTGCAGATGCTGTTTGGTGCTTGATCCCCACGGATCAAAAATCCACGCCGTACCACAAACCGGGAACCACTCCCGC
>CAIQIE010000019.1 GCA_903871805.1 uncultured Planctomycetaceae bacterium
ACATCTCGCCTGCTGACTCCTGAGGCGGTTTTCGGTGAGCCGGCCACGGATTTGCCGGCGGGCAATGATCCGCCGGCATTGATTACTGTCTGGGATCCGCCCAAGCCGGAAGCAAATCCAGCGGATCAGGGTGCGGACAGTAAGAAGGCTTCGCAGGAAACTGCCCCGGGGAGTACCGATTCCGAGGTTGTGCCGAAAACCGAAGTCGTTCAGGATCAGAACGACATCGCGGAAACGGTTGTTGAGACTAAGGTCGTGCAGATTGACGTGGAGAATCCGCAGGCGGAGCAGCAGCAAAATCCTCGGATCGCCATGTATGCCGCGGGGATTGCCGTGTTATTTTTGTTATTTGCATGCACGGGGCATGCTGCGACTCTTCTGGAAGAAGCGGAATCGGGGACGCTGGATCGAATTCTGGTCAGCCGTGCCGGGATTGCTCAGATTGTGCTCGGCAAGTGGGCTGGTATCTTTCTGATGGGATGTCTGCAGTTGACGGTGATGTTTGGCTGGGCCGAGTTGATCTTTCATATCCAGCTGGGAAAACATCTGGCAGGCTTTGCCATTATGATGGGCTGCACCTCAGCAGCCACATCCAGTTTTGCCATGCTGATGGCCACTCTGTGTCGATCGCGCGCCCAGTTGAATGCGGCAGCGACTGTGATCATTCTCAGTATGTCGGCGATGGGGGGCAGCATGATTCCCCGTTTTGTGATGAGTGATCGTATGCAGGAGCTGGGGCGGTGGACATTTAATGCCTGGGCCCTCGATGGATTTCAGAAGGTCTTCTGGTTTCAGTCGCCGCTGATCAGTCTGCAGACGGAGGTTCTGGTACTGCTGGGAAGTTCCGCAGTGATGGGGATCATGACATTGATCTTCAGTGGCCGTTGGCGACGTGGGCTGTAAGCGAAAAATGCAAGTGAACATTGGCAGGAACAAGATGATGGATCGTCGAACCAGAGCGGCACTGATAACGGGTGTGCTGGCGGCAGCTGGGCTTGGACTGTGGGCGATGTTGCCACCTTCCGAACACGGCGAGGTCTCGTCGAACCCGCAGGTCAGCAACGTCTCAGGGGACAGCGTGCGTTCCTCGAATAATGTCGCGGTGACGACCCACGGGGCAGAAATTCGCGAGTCGTCGGAGGGAGAAGAAACGGTGCTGGCAGAGGAACAGCCACCAGTGTCGGAAGAAACAGCGGATGGTGGGAATGTGGTAGCAGGTGACGAGTCTGTTGCTGGCAGTCTCAGGCAGATTCCGGTGACGATTCGGGGATTGAAAGCTGTGGACGCACTGGTGCACGTGGCGGTTTTCGAATCAGCGACTGGATTTCCGAATGTTGTAGCGGGCGCAGCGACCACCACGGTAGCTGCAGCGGCGGAGCAGGTGGATTTTTCGCTTGAGTTGAAGCGGGACGCGGCGATCGCGATCGCGGTATTTCAGGATCTGGACGGGAACAAGGTGTTGACGAAGAATGGTTTAGGCATCCCGCTTGAGCCTTATGGTTTTTCCAACAATGTTCGCGGCGCCTTTGGACCACCGCGTTTTGACAAAGCAAAACTGACGGTGACGGGTGCCCTGGAATCCCTTGAGATTCGTGTGCGATAGACGTCACTCCACCCGTCCGACACCGATCGCGGCCCGCGTGTTTGATGTCAGGCCTTATGCCGTTATTTTCGCCGCAGGCGGGTAGGACAGACGGCTGGTTTCCGGCTTCCTGACGGTCGCGGCTCATGGTGGATCGGACGTGAAGGTCGGACGTGAAGGTCGGACGTGAAGGTCGGACGTGAAGGTCGGACGTGAAGGTCGGACGTGAAGGTCGGACGTGAAGGTCGGACGTGAAGGTGGCTCGGACGTGAAGGTGGCTCGGACGTGAAGGTGGCTGGCACCTCTGACGAAGGTTGGCTGCAACCTCTGACGTCGGCACCTTTGACTTCAAACCAGCCGCACGCACCCCGAATCAGGGGTGCCAGCAAATAGCCGGTTGGTCAGCGCAGCGCCACCACCGGAACTGGTCCCCAACATGTTCCGAATTTGAATCCGCAAGGATGAGTCCGTCCAAATTGGGAGAGAGAAACGGCAACGGCCTTTGAAAAATACCTGCGACATAGCAAAGTGACTGCCATTGGCCGCCGGCCCCCCCTTGACGAACCAGGTTGAGGCCGATACCGGACGGCGAGCGCCGTCCTGCGACTGTGCGTACGCATGCCGTGGTCTGCTTAGGAACCGACCTCCGCCGGCAACAGTATTGCGAGGAGTGCTTTCGTAACTGCGCGGTGGACGTAAATCGCAGCGTGGTATGACCTTACAGCGAACACGACAGGTGGATGGCCCCATTTTTCAACCATTTTTCATCTCATCGGCAAAATTGATCGGGTTCAGCCAAAAACTGAGCTGTTGATTCCGTCGGGATGGTTTCAAAAGGAAAAGTTGGTATCATTTGATACCAAGGACACATTTGCAGATCACCAGGGATGGCTAGAATGGCCGAAAACAATGCGACGGAGGAGAGGTGAAGGCAATTCGCCACCTTGCTTCCGATCAGACATCGGTCAGGACCACCAAAACTGTGGAGTTTGACCTACTTGCTCATAACCTCACAAAGTCCGATATTTGCGACGAGATTGTTTACTGGATTGACGCGGGTGAACGCGTCAAGGCGACAGTTCTCCATACGGTTCCAGGTTTAATTGGACAGAGAGGTTTTGAGATGAAGCCTCGCATCATTGGTCGCCTGTTCTACATCAAGGTGACCTTCCAACAGTCACGCGAGAACGGTCACCGACTTCTGGTTCTATCTTCACATCCCGATCATTAGTACCCAGAATCATTATCAAATGCGACATGTATGCCCCATTTGCGGCCAGCAGACACTTGACGACAAGTCTGGGACTTTTGTCATAGCTGTGCCTCCCAATATCCCGGGTGGTAACATTCAGATTGCAAATGCAAACTGGCAGGGCTGTAGTTCGTGCGGGGAAGAAATCATTCCCGATGATCTGAGCAAAGCCATCGAGCAAACGCGGTATCAGCGATTGGGTCTTCTCTCCCCCGAGCAGATTAAGCAGGTGCGAGCCAGAACTGGTCTCAGTGCTGTCGAGATGGCTCAGATCATTGGGGCCGGCGACAAGAGTTTCACACGATGGGAGAATGGCAAGTCGGTTCAGAACAAGGCGACAGATACTCTGATTCGACTGGTGGATCAGCATCCCGAGTTGTTTGCGGATATCGACGCTCAGCGAAAACCTGATCGAGAGCCGCTGATTCGAAATTACTTCGAGAGCTTACCGACGCTCAAGGGCGGTAATCCCTTTGCCATGGCTGCACATGGTGAGCCGTTGAGTTCGGCAGCGTGTGAGTCGATTCGGAACCGCCTTTTGGAATTGGCAAATGCGAGTCAGGCATGACTGCATTCGTCGCCAGTTTTCTACATCTCGAATCACAGGAACTGGTGAAGTACCTGCTGCGTGAAACGGGGCACCTTCACAGAGGACAAGTCAATCCAAAAGATTTGCTTGACTACCTCAAGCTGAAGTACCTGCGTTTCGACTTTATGACAGAATTGCCAAAAGAGGCAAAAGAGACTTTTGTCGGCACAACGCCCCGAGCCATGATTTCATTTCATGATCGCCTGGTGGCGACCGATGTCTCGCTTAACCCGGCCCGGACAACCTTCAGCGTTTTGCATGAAGTCGGCCACTATATTCTGCCTCATCACCAGAACACGCTGTACGTATGCGACAGGAAGGGCATGAGTTTTGGGACTCATCTGCTGTTTGAGCGTGAAGCAAACGAGGTTGCAGCAGATCTATTGTTTCTGGGAGATCGCTTCGATCTGGAATCAAATAGTCGACCTGTTTCGGCTGGTACGGTCAGGACGCTGGCATGTCAATTTGGAGCTTCGTTCGAAGCGACTGCTCGTCGAATAGCAGAACGAAGTTATCGAGACTGCATGCTTGTGTGCTTTTCCAACACATCGAGTGCCATCATTGATGCCCCACAGAACTTACAGTGGAATGTGCATTACTGCATTCCTTCCGCATCATTCGCAAATAGGTTCTTTCAGAAGCTGAACAGCGGCAGCGTTCCTGAAAATGTCTTTGCGGCCCTTTCGGAGGAAGGCAGAGACATCGAGCGAAGCGAGAGGGGCGAGCTTCCGATCGTCTATCACGCAGATCTTCAGCCCCGCAGATTCAATGCGGAGTTTTTCTACAATCGGTACAACGTGTTTTGCTTTTTGACGCCCACAGGTGGTGTGTGAGCCCTCCGATGCTCATTCCGGCTCCGGGTGAGGAGCTGCGTTTGGACGGCAGATGGGATTCCGGGGATTCCGGGGCCATCGGGGCCATCGGGGCGGGATTCCGGTGCCGGGATTCCGGTGCCATCCACCTGTTGTGTTTGGTGTAAGTTCATTGCGGATAGGGCTTTGCTTGTTTTTCCCTGTAAAACGTTGGGGCAGGCGTGCGGGGGCGGGCGGAGGCATTTTTTGCGAATGGATTGCCGGTGTGGCTGGAATTCGGCGGGGGTAGTCCGTGATTAATGGGACGTTCGGTGCGAGACACGTGGGTTCTGCATGTTTTCCCGAAACGCGTTGGAGGATGTGGGGATTCACTTGCTGGCGCTTCGTGCTTGGAAAGAGCGGGGAGCTCCAGGCGGTCGCGGTTGTTACATCGAGCCCGAGGCTGGATGGCCAGATTTAAAGCGGAACGGCTTCTCTCACGAGCGTGTGCTGGGTAGCATAAAGTCCAATGGGTCGGGGGGCTGGGAGCTGCTTCGATGGACAGGCGGATGGTCATCCTCAGTAGAGAACGCAGTAGAGAATAGAGTATGCGACACGTTTTGCTGGTGGCCACACTGGTGTTTGGTTTCGATGTCGTTCCGGGATTTGCTGCGCAGCCTTTTCAGGAGACACTGGATTTTAATCGGGATATCCGACCGATTCTGGCGGAAAACTGCCTGTATTGTCATGGGCAGGATGCCAATAAACGTCAGGGTGATTTACGCCTCGATCTCCGTGAAGCGGCTCTGGAGAAGAAGGCTCTTGTGCCGGGCGATGCCGACGGAAGTTCGCTGGTGCAGCGAATTTTGTCTGACGACGCCGATATTCTGATGCCGCCTCCCGATTCCAACCGGGTGCTTTCCGCTGATCAAAAGGCACTGCTGCAGCGATGGATTACCGAGGGGGCTCAGTACAGTCCGCATTGGGCTTTCCAGG
>CAIQIE010000020.1 GCA_903871805.1 uncultured Planctomycetaceae bacterium
AACCGGCGATGACGGACCCAGCCACGAAAAAGGCAACTTTGCATCCGGCTATCTCCCGCCGGCTCGCCTGACATTTGCAGAAGCATTCACTTCGGTTGACGCGGCCGAGGACCGAAGATCTCCGGTTAGGCCGCTGATGCCGAAGGAATGACACACTGCAAGGGCACTGTTCACCCCATCTTCATGAAAACCGTTTCCCCAGTATGCACCACAATACGAAGTCCGATTCGCGCGAATCATGAAATTGTGTTCTGACTGCAGCCTCGCCCGCTGAACGGTGAATATGGGGTGGGCATAACGATGCCGCGAGATCACAAGATCCGGGTTGATCATTTCAGTGTCATTCAGCGTCACACTGAATGTCTGATGGGAATTGATGTGCTGTAGGATATTCATGTTGTAGGTAATCGTGGCACGTGTCTCGGGTTCTGTGCCGATTCGGTAATTCCATGCGGACCATGCAAGGCGATTGCGAGGCAGTATGCTGATGTCCCTGTGAAGTACGGCCTCGTTCGATTCGTAGGGAAAGCCACCGAGAATTCGCGTTTCTGTTTCTGTTGGATCAGCGAGCAGTGCCAGAGCCTGATCGCTGTGACAGGCAAAGATCACCTCGTCGAAGCGTGCTTCGCCATGGTCCGTGATCACAACGACCCCATTGGATTCGCGGCGTACCCTGCGGACAGGCGTCCCGGAAAGGATCTGGTCAGAGAATGGCTGCTTCAGCTTTTCCACATAACGCCTTGAACCACCCGGAATGGTGTACCACTGAGGACGATTTGTCAGGCTAAGCAAACCATGGTTGCGGTAAAAATCGAGAATGAATCGAATCGGAAATCTGGAAAATGTTCCGCAGGGACAGGACCAGATGGCCGCCCCCATCGGAAGCAGATAATGATCACGGAAACCACGGCCGTACCGCCGCCGCTGAAGGTAATCGCCGACGGTTTCTTCCGGATCTGCAAAATCAGCGTCACTGGCTCCCTGAGAATTAAATCTCAGGATATCCGCCACCATGCGCAGAAAGGAGGGGCGAAGAAGATTCTTTCGCTGAGCAAACACGCCGTTGAGACTTGTACCGCTGTATTCAATCCCTGTTCGATCGCAACGAACCGCAAACGACATCTCAGTCGGAACGCCTGCAACCCCCAGTAGTTCGAGCAGCGCCATAAAATTGGGGTACGTGCGATCGTTGTAAACGATGAAGCCCGTGTCAATCTGAAAGGTCCGGTCGTCCAGCGAGAACTCCACGGTGTTGCTGTGACCACCCACCTGGGCCTCTGACTCGAAGACCGTCACATCAAAATGGCGACGCAGCATGTATGCACATGACAGTCCCGAGACCCCACCACCCACGACAGCCAATTTCATGAGTCAAACCCAGGACACGTGACACTGAAAAAACATCCCAAAACGGCATCGCCCCCCGCCTGGTCCAAACGCTTAGCCCAGACCGCTCGACCGCGGCCGTGTCAGTCCGTTCTAGCGAATAACACGACCACGTCCATCATCAAAACACCAAAAACCCTCAAAACACCGAAATCAGCTTCCCCCATCACCCCGAGCCGGGGACACACCATTTCGTTGACAAACTGCGCATTTACCCTATATTCACCATGTATAGAAGAAAATTCTGTAATCCAAATCGGTCGAGGTGCCGTGATGGCTCGCATAGCACGTGTGGAAATCTTTGCCCCTGACGAAGTGGCGATCGTCCATGTGATGAATCGCACGGTACGACGTTGTTTTCTACTCGGTGACGATCCTGTCAGCGGCAAGAACTATGATCACCGCAAACTCTGGATTGATCAGCAACTCATTCAGCAGGCTCGCCACTTTGGCATCGATCTGCTTTGCCAGGCGATCATGAGCAACCACGTGCACCTGGTGTTGCGTTCTCGTCCGGATGTCGTGAAAGTATGGAGTGACACCGAGATCGCTCGGCGCTGGCTGATGCTGTGCCCGATTCGCCGCGACGTAAATCGGCAGCCCGCAGAACCAACCGAATTCGAAATGAACAGCATCGTGAACGACAAGGATAAGCTCGCAGTCATCCGAAGTCGGCTCAGTGACATTTCCTGGTGGATGCGATTGCTCAGCCAGAACATTGCGCAACGTGCCAATCGTGAAGATCAGGAAATCGGCAAGTTCTGGCAGGCTCGCTACCGGGCCGTGCGCCTTCTGGACGAGACGGCACTTCTGGCCTGTGCTGCCTACGTAGATCTGAACCCGATACGCGCGGCCGTGGCGGAGACCATCGAAGGCAGTCTGTTCACTTCGGCTCAGAAGCGAGCTTGCGATTTGCAGGCGTGCCACGGGAGACGTGCAGAATCTGCGGTATTGAAAGCAGAGAACGTCTCTGATCACGGGGAATCCGCCGGCGCATCATTGGAAGGCCGCAGCAGTCGTCATCTGGCACCTGTTGATTTAAAGGAGCGAACCGGAGAAACGGGGCCGAATGCGAACAAACAGGGTGTTCGCTGCAGCAACAAGGGATTTCTTCGAATGTCGACGGCAGATTACCTGAGTCTTCTGGACTGGACGGCGCGGCAGCAGCGTACAGGCAAGGCAGGAACAACGCCAAAGAACCTGGCTCCATTGTTTACCAGGTTGCAGATCAGTGAAGAGGTCTGGAGTCATCTTGTGAAAGACTTCGGGCGATTGTTCAGCGTGGTTGCCGGCAAGCCTCGCATGATTGACGAGCACAAGTCCCGTACCAAGGCCCACCGCTACCGCGCTCGTGTGCGAGTTCGAGAGTTGCTAACGACGGGTTGAGTACCGCAGCATTCGCTGCCCGAGACCACCGCGATGATTGCCGTCAGATACGGCAAGTTAGTGACAACCTGCAGCCGTTCTTCGCTCAGGTCGCGCCATTTCCAGCCCCGTCGAGATCGCAGTCGCAGCAAAAGCGTCAAATAATTATTGCTAAAATGCTGTGTCTCCGAAGTCTTCCCCAGGTTCGCTGGACCCGTTAAGGCTCGTCCAGTTTTCCGTGCTTCAAGGTTCGCATGCGAAATTACGCGACCTGCTGTGACCCCGGATTGGTGCCCGCAACATCCAGCCGCCTGGATGATCTGAACTAATACATGGGGCAACAAAATGCGAACAGGAAGGTTTTAAAATGCTGTGTCGCCAAAAGCCTCTGAAATGCTGTGTCCCCGGAATCGCGGAATCGCCAAGAGTCGGCAGAATCGCCAAAAATACTGTATCCCCAGAATCGCCACGGAATCGCCAGAATCGCGGAATCGGTGCAGAGTCGGCAGAATCGCCAAAAAATGCTGTGTCCCCGGAATCGCCAGAATCGCGGAGGCGCTTGCTGAACAGGGGGCGCCAGATGTTGCTGGGCAGCAGGATGGCACCACGGTCCTGCTGTGTAAAGCGAGCTACGCAACAGCGTCTGGCCAGAACACTTTCGAATGGAAGTTAGCCTAATTGTGGGGATTGCCCGAACCTGGACAAGCTCCGCCGCATGCTCTAAGCTGCAACGCCGTGCTGGCCTGCCCGACACTCGATCAGGACATTCAACAGCAAGGTGACAAAGGTCTGCAGATAAGACTCATGTCCCAAAATCGCGCAGGCCAAAGCGACATCGACAAAGCGGCAACAAAATAGTTTTAACATCCCGCATTGCATTGAATGAGATTGAGCGAGGACTGGATTCATGTCGCCATTGACTCGAAAGCAGTTCTTAAAGAGCATTGGATGGGCCACAGCGTCCGGAACGATCCTGACATCCAGTCGTGCAGACACTGAGGCAATCGCCGCGCTCCCGACCTATTTGCGGGGATATGAAGCCCAGTATCAGAAAGATCCTCGCGCGGCAGCGGTCCAGTGGCACCGCGACGCCAGGTGGGGCTTGTTTGTGCATTATGCGCTTGCCAGTCTAAGAGGCCTGACGGCGAAGGATGCAATCGAGTCAAAGGACAAATCCAGCGGCGAATGGAAGGCTCTCAAGCAGGGGACATCAGAAGAATATGAGAGGCTCAGGAATCGCTTCACGGCTGAAAAATTCGATGCCGACTTTATTACGGACCTGGCGCTCGCGGCAGAGATGCGCTACGTCAATTTCACAACTCGCCATCTTGGCGAACTCTACATGTTTCGGACGTCGGTGTCGGAATTCAGCAGTTTAAACTCGCCTGCAAAGCGAGACCTTGTCGCTGAACTGGCCCTGCAGTGCGAGAAGAAAGGGTTGGGCCTGTTTCTCTATTGTCCGCCGGATGTAGCGCGCACAGAGCCTCAGGAAACTTTCGATCGCAATTGCACGGTGATCCGCGAGCTACTCACGCAGTACGGACCCATCGCGGGAATCTGGCTGGATGGAGTCGGTTCGTACTATGAAGAACCGCAGGCGTATGCGCGACTCAATGAGCTCTACGCTTTGATTCGGTCTCTCCAGCCGCAATGCCTGATTTCCTTCAAACAGGGTACGGGCACCGAAGATTTTGTGGCCCCTGAGGGTTTGATGCACACAAAAAAAGACGCGATTGCTGAAAAAGCGTGGGCGCTCAACTCGGGCAAACGGGGTGACATCTGCACCAATATGCAAACTACCCCACCAGCGTGGATCTATCTGGAGGGCTGTGAGCATATCAACGCTGACCAGGTGCTTGGACTTCTTGCCGATGCATTTTCACAGAGTGCCAACCTTACGCTCAATACTGGGCCGCTTCCGGACGGATCCATACATCCAGGCGATGTCTCTGCTCTACGCGAAGCGGGAGAACGTATCCGTAAACATGGTTTTCCAGAACCGAGGCGCATGGTCCGAGCGGAACGAAACAAGTTGAAGGGGAAACAAAAATGACCGCACCGCGAGCTGGTGTTTTGGTGGGCGTCTCCTTGATCGTCTCGCTTTGGTTCGCTTCCCAGCTTTTCGCTTTCGACACCAATCCTGCGCCACGGCCAAACGTGATTTTATGTATGGCCGATGACATGGGCTGGGGCGATCCCGGCTTTAATGGCAACCGAATCATCAAGACACCAAACCTTGATGACATGGCCAGCAACGGTCTCCGATTTGACCGTTTCTACGCGGGCGCACCGGTTTGTTCCCCGACGCGCGGCAGTTGTCTCACAGGGCGTCATCCATGGAGGTATGGTGTTTGGTCGGCAAACGAAGGACATCTGCGTAAACCAGAGATGACGCTGGCCGAAGTGTTACGAACGCACGGTTACACGACAGGGCACTTCGGCAAATGGCACCTTGGCACGCTCAGCTCTGTGCACTCTGGCAAAGGAACGCGGCGGAACCCGCAACGCAATTACCTGACCCCAGGGATGAGCGGCTTCGACGAGTGGTTTGCGACTGAGTATTCCGTGCCAACATGGAATCCCGTTCAAGACATATCTGTGAATCCTTACTACCACAACGACCAACTGGCGAAGGAGAACCTGGAGGGCTGCGATTCTCGGGTGCTGATGGATCGGGCCATCCCCTTCATCCGAAAGGCCGTCTCCGACAAGCAGCCTTTCCTTGCCGTGATCTGGTTTCATGCGCCGCATGAGCCCGTGGTTGCCGGGCCTGAGTTTCGGCGGCTGTATGCTGAACGAGAAGAAGGTGAGCAACATTTTTTTGGAGCCATCACCGCGCTCGACTTGCAAATGGGACGATTGCGGAGAGAACTTCGTGAGCTCGGCGTAGCTGAAAATACAATGCTCTGGTTTACAAGCGACAATGGCCCGGAAGGCGACACTGGAGATAAGGGAACTCAGCGGGGATCCGCGGGACCATTTCGCGGCCGAAAGCGAAGTCTCTGGGAGGGTGGAATTCACGTGCCGGGATTGCTGGAGTGGCCAGCCCAAATAGCGTCTGGCAGTGTCACGCAAGTTCCGTGTAGTACCCTAGACTACTACCCTACGACGTTGGATGTCCTGGGCCTTGTGCCGACCGATCAACCCGAACCTCGAGACGGTGTAAGCCTGGTTCCGCTTTTTGCAGGCAAAATGAAGGAGCGTCCCGTACCTATTCCCTTTGAAACCCCTGGTGGCACCGACAGCAAAGCAACTCGAGGATCGCCCAGGATGGCACTCGTCGACAATCGATTCAAACTGCTGACGGACATGGAGGATGACGACGAGCCGTTGTTGTTTGATCTGCTGGTCGATCCTGGCGAGTCGATAAACCTCGCTCAGCAGTTTCCGGATCGTGTGGCGACAATGAAGAACGTCCTGATTGAATTCCGCGAATCCTGCAAACTCAGCCTTGCAGGGAGGAACTACTCAGAGGCCTTTGCTCCCGATGCTGACGACACTCATCCCGCTTCCGTGGGGGCACGAATCAAGAAAAAAAAGTAGCCATTTATGATTTGGACCAGAGAGAATTCATGGTTGAGTATGAACTCGTGCGGCCATCTATCATGATCGGGAAGAAGTTGCACTTCCTGCCAACGGAGATTGCATCAATGGCAATGAATTCCAGATCTCGCAGTTGTGGCTGGCCAAATTTCTATTGAAGGCAGGGCTTATGGATGCCGCGAACGATTCCTTCACCGACGCCCAGGTAACAAGCCACATCACGAATCGTCATCAACTTCCGCAGGTCCACCACCATCCTGGCAAAGCTCTTTGTGTAATTGCACTTTGGCATAACACTCGGCGACACGGCATTCGGCATGCGATTGCAAACTCGACATTCCAGCAGAGGTATGTTGATGAACAGAACAGTGCGATCCGCCCAATTCCGAGCGAGTGCACCATGTGATCCACCAGACCTCGCCGAATGATCTTCCGATTCCCACACTATGGACATCGATTAAACGACACCGTTGCTGACATTCTCAGAGGAAGAACGCCTTCTTTTCGCGAGCAGTCCAGGGGCTCAAGTCAGGCTACCCCAGTCGCCTTGTACAATTCTCGCGTGGTCATCTCGGTTCTCCGGGTGAAACGGCCTTGATAAGGCTCATCAGATCGACTTTGGCACTCCACGCAGACCGTTCCCCGAAAACTATTTCACATTGTGAACATTGTGTCACGTTGCGCCCGGTTTTCGGTTGTTTGGCGACCATTGTGGCAGCATGCGGCGATCGTGAAGAGGGCGCGAGAGAATCGACCGCGTGTGTGGGCCCGCGTTAAATGAATTTCGACGCACACAGATGCGCAGGGCCGCAACCGCGGCATCACCGTTGAATCCTCGTGACGGGTGTTCGTGTTGGCCGAAGCGTGAGTCCACGGTCAGTGGCTTAGTACTTGCGCGGGCGATCGATGGATCGATGGATCGATGGATGTCCCCATGCCTGCAGAGAGAGTCGAGCGGCCTGGGCAGAAGTCCCGACAACGCAAAACTGTGTACAGGCTGGCATCAGAGATGCCAGCCGCTGAACTCGCCATGGGGTACGCTGTGTGGACTTCTGGTCGGGATTGTTCAGTTCCATTCCCCGCTGGCCCAGAATTGCGATGTTGTTGGCGATGGCCTGATTCCGGCTTTTTGTCATCCCGCAAACTTGTCCAGTGCGTAGGTGATATTCATCAAAAAGGTCAGGACGGAAGCTCCCGCGATCACGAATAGTCGTCGGAGCAAGCGGGGTGGGGCGTTGCCTGGTGAGATGGCTGATGTGCTCCGGTCCGCCAATGGTGTTCTTGATCTGAGTGAGAGAACATGAGACGATACTGCCCGTCCGCCTTACTGGAATTCGGGCAAAGTCCTGAGGATCTGCAAAAGCCAGTATTTTCCCAACCGGTTGGTGACTTTCTTTTAAAGCAATTCTCCGATTTTCTCAAATGAGAGTCGTACAAAACGGCGCTCAGCATACGTTATCGATTGCGGTGTCGTTTTTTTTGAGACAGAGGCGTCGGTGGTCGACTTGTCGCCCGGGCTTCGTTTTCCCTGATTGAGTGCCATTCCAGGTGACTGACATATGATAATTCGCCTTCGCACGCTCATTCTGTTTTGGCTCGCCATGATTCTTCCCTGCGGCCGCCTGCCGGCTCAGGTGCACTATTACGGCACCGAAAGTCCCTGGGGGCAGCGTGCTGATTCCGGGCCTGATGCCGATGTTCCGGGCTGGTTCTATAACCTCGGCATCACCGGTCTGCGGGCCCAGCTGATTGAAGACGAGCCAAAAGCTCTGCTGATACGCTATGTGTTTCCGGATTCTCCGGGAAATGGACACGTGCTGCCGGGTGATCTTGTGATTGGCGCTGGCGGTCAGCGTTTTAAAGAAGCGCATCGCAATGGGTATGGGGAAGCGGTGTTTGGTGCCGACGGGCCGGTGTTGGAACTGGCTGAGGTGCTGGAAGCCTGTCAAAGCAAGACCGCCTCGGGAAAGCTACAGCTCACACTTCGCCGGGGCACCGAGATTCTGGACGTTTCACTGGATGTTGGACAGAAGTATGGCTCGTATTCTGCAAGCTTTCCGGAAGCCTGTCCCAAGTCGGAAAAAATTCTTGCTGAACTGCTCAGTTATCTGGTGCAGAATCAGAATGATGAAGGTTCATTCGGCGATCCGGTACACAACACCTTTGCACCATTGGCATTATTGGCCAGCGGTAAGGCAGAGTATCTGCCGGCGGTCGAGCGCAACGTGCGTTATCATTGCCGGGAGACTTACGCAAAGGACAAACGTTTCTTTGATCTGATCAACTGGACTTACATGAGCGCCGCGCTTGTGCTGAGTGAATACTACCTTACGACCGGGGAGAAGTGGGTTCTGCCGGAATTGCAGGAAGTGCATGATCACCTCGTCAAAAGCCAGTACCTCCACATGTCCCAGATCAATCCCAAAGCGAAGAAATCGCACCCGGATTCCTATCCGCAGGGCCCTGAAGATTCGCATGGCGGGTGGGGACACAATCCGGGCTTTGAAGGCTATGGTCCCATTGCCATGCTGACAGGGCAAGGGGCTCTGGCCTATTCGCTGATGCATCGTTGCGGTATCACGATCGATCGCACAAATCACGACGCCGCCTACGAGTTTCTGAGGAAGGGCACAGGTCGCAATGGATATGTCTGGTATGGTGACGAGATCGGTGGTGGTCCGGAGGGATGGGCCGATATGGGCCGAACCGGGGCCACGGGCATTGCTAATTTCCTCAGCCCTTACGAAGGGGCGGTTTACCGAGAACGAGCGCTTGCCCATGCCAGAGTGATCGGACAGCATCCTCAGAGTTTTCCGGACACTCACGGTTCGCCCGCCATGGGAATGGCCTACACGGCACTGGGGGCCAATGTGGAATCTGACAGCTTTCGCAAACTGATGGATGCAAACCGCTGGTGGTTCATTATGGCGCAGTGCCATGATGGGACGTTCTATTACCAGCCCAATCGTGACAATGCGGGCTACGGCTCAGATGCCCGAATGACAGCCTCGTCGGTGGTCGCCTTTATTTTCACAGTGCCCCGTCAGAGTCTGGTGATCACCGGAAAAACAACCAAATCCACGAATCCTTGACCTGCGGATTGGTGTCAAAAGTAAGGCCCTCGTCCATTCCGGAATCACCGGAATGCCCTACCTGTATTCAGGATGCACACGATGTTTGCTCGCGTCACCATCTGCTTCACTTTGTTCTGCACACTGACAGTGCCGCGATTACTTAAGGCGGATGTGCGTCTTCCGAAGTTGTTTACGGACCATGCGATCCTTCAACGGGATCAGGAATTAACGGTCTGGGGCTGGGCCAATCCCGGTGAAAACGTCACTGTGACACTCGGCGGGGCCAAAAGCCAGACCTCCGCTGATGGTGCAGGTCGCTGGGCTGTGAAACTGGCGCCACAGCCGGTTTCGCTGGCGGCACTGACCATGATTGTTGAAGGCAACAACCGCATCGAAGTCCGCGATATTCTGCTGGGTGATGTGTGGCTCTGCAGCGGTCAGTCCAACATGGAATTCCCGTTGGGCGCATGTGATGCGAGTGAGGACATTCAAGCCGCCAGCTTACCCTTAATTCGACAGTTCGGCGTTGAACTGAACTTTGCCCAGACGCCTCAGACGGATGTCCGTGGACAGTGGACTACCTGCAGTCCGCAAACGGCGGCAGGGTTTACAGCGGTTGGGTTTTATTTCGCTCGGAGGGTTCACGCTGAGACCGGTGTGCCCATTGGACTGCTGCGATCTTCTGTGGGGGGCACCAATATCGAGTGCTGGATGTCCCAGGATACACTGTTGAACACTCCGGAGCTGGAACCTTACGCAAAGATCATGCGGGAATCTCTGGCTGACTACCAAAAGGAGCTGGCGTCGACACTGCCTGAGATAGAAGCGTGGACGTCAGCTTCACGTGCGGCGTTACAGTCAGGGAATTCCATTCCGTTACCTCCCACATGGCCGGAGTTTCCGTTTGGAGAACGGCGTTTCCGGCCCCGCTGCGTGACGCTGCATAATGGGATGATTGCACCATTGGTACCAACATCACTGAAAGGCGTTCTCTGGTATCAGGGAGAAAACAATGCGGGTGGTCCCTTTGAATGTGAACAGTATATTGCCAAAAAGCGAGCGATGATCAGCGACTGGCGTAATTGGTTCAATAACCCTGACCTGCCATTCTACTTCGTGCAACTTGCCTCGTGGCAGCAACCGCATGACCGGGCTGGTGACGCTGATGGCTGGGCGTTTTTCCGGGATGCACAGCGACGGTGTCTGGATATTTCCGGCACGGGAATGGCGGTTGCTACAGATGTTGGTGACGCGGTGGATATTCATCCCAAAAATAAGTTGGATGTCGGGGAACGTCTGGCTCGCTGGGCATTGAACCAGAACTATGGCGTGGCCATGGAAGTCAGCGGCCCACTGTTCAGGAAACTGACGATCGAAGGCTCGGTCGCGAGCATCTCGTTCAATCACACAGGACGGGGCCTGATGGCGGCAGAAAAGTCCGGACGTCTTGCTGTCGAGGAAACACCGGGCAGTAAACTGCAACGCTTTGCAATCGCCGGCTCTGACAGGCAGTGGCACTGGGCTGAAGCGACAATTGACGGCGACACAGTGAAGTGCACTCATCCCGCGGTAAAATCGCCGGTTGCTGTTCGTTACGCCCTCAGTATGAACCCTGCCGGTGCCAACCTTTACAACCGAGATGGCCTTCCGGCATCACCATTTCGAACTGATGACTGGTGATTCCCGGGAACAAGACCGCCGAGGAATACCGTCCGTGGAATTGAACTGCTCCGGCTCAGGAAGGTAAGTGCAGAAGCCAACGCGACTGCGGGGCGCAGATCTGACAGCGTGACGGTGGAATTCCAGGCGGGATAGTGGGACCTGATGCGTCTGGTGGCACCTTCGTTTTTCTGGCGGATATGGTCCTTCCAGGCAAGCGCAGGCCGTTGTAGTATCTGTCCGCGGGACCATAAACTGTGTGTTCAGAACAGAGGGTGCGTAATGCGTATGGCAAGATTGCTTTTGTCGCTAATGATGATTTCAGTCTTAAGTGGGACTGTTGTTGCCCGCGATCCTGACGCAAAACGGTTACAGGTATTCATCCTTGCCGGCCAGTCCAACATGGTAGGGCATGCGAATTATTTCACTGTTCCCGCACTATATCGTGACCGTCGCGAAGGGGACTCGGGGTTAGCGAAACTGGTTTTTAAAGAGGGTTCCGAGGAAGTTCAGACGCTGGTTCATGATCAGATCGCCCTTCGGATAAAGCATGATCGGCTGAACAATGACCTGCGGAACAACCGGATCGAGGGTGAGGGGGCTATTGCAGTTGCTCGCCGGGACGTGGAAAGTCTTTCGGTCGAATATGAACAGAAGGCGACGGAAATCAAAAATGCGTTCCTCATATCTGACCGAGTCTACATTACTTCGATTGCTGACAATCACAGGAAATCGGGGCCATTGACAATTGGGTTTGGCGGCAGCGAGGACAAAATTGGTCCGGAACTGGGCTTTGGGATGTCACTGGCTCGCAAGGTGACTTCGCCAATTCTGATCATCAAGACATCATGGGGTGGAAAGTCGCTCCACTATGATTTCCGACCACCTGGTGCCGGTGAGTACGAGCTCTCAGACAGGGAGCGAGCTTCCGATGACGCTGCCGGGATCAGGGAAAAAGCGGGGGCCAACTATCGAATGATGATTGCGCAAGTACATGAAGTGCTCAGAAACCTGAAAGCTTTTCATCCCGGGTTTGATGCGAGTGCAGGCTATGATCTTGCGGGTTTTGTGTGGTTGCAGGGATTCAATGATCAGTTCTCGCCCGAGTTTCGCGACAATTACGAAAAGAACCTGGTCACATTTGTGAAGGATGTGAGGCGTGAGTTTCAATCGGAAAATCTGCCCTTTGTGATCGGCGTGCTGGGAACAGCGATTACAGAAGAGGAAGTGGGAAAAAACGCCGTTTCTCTCGGCCAGAGAGCTGCCTCTGCGACCCCGGAGTTTCAGGGAAATGTGCTGGCCGTGGAGACATGGAAGGTGTACGACCTTGAAGCTCTTGAGATCTTTAAAAAGGGGTGGCAGGAGAACTTTGCGGAATGGAGTGCTGTCGGCAGCGATCGTCCATACCATTACCTTGGCAGTGGCAGATTTTTTGTGCGGCTCGGAGATGCATTTGCGTCGTCGATGGCGGAACTGATAAGGAAACAATGAGACATTCGAAAGTCGCACACACTGAGAATAGGCAGTGTGTCAGCATTGGTTTCTGAATGTAAAACGTCGGCCATGGGCCAAACAGGGGGGACTGGCCCCCCTGGCAACACGGAATATGGTAATTCGCCAGGTCTCAGCCTGGGATGACGAAGCGATGGCAGGAAGGGCAGCCTGTGGCATTTTTTTCGTCAGCTTCGCGAGTGCCCGTTTTCGGATCTGCAGCAACAAAAAACGATATGCAGGTTTCGCAGAGCGAAACGCGGCTTTTGGTCACGCGTGAACGGCGAAGAAATACGCTACGCGTCGCTAATGCGTGGTGTGATGGAGCGAATTCAGCCGACTACCGCAGCCTGATACGGGGCAAGTTGCGTACGTAGACCTGCCGTGTTGATTTTTGCGGAGGCGGCCCTGAAATGCCACCCTTTCCAGCACTGCAGGTCCGCTGATGTTTGCTGCTTCTGCGGGTGAAACACGCGTTCAGTAACGCGGCGAAAAGGGATGCGGCAGTCGATGGGCTGCGTCAATTCTATTTGGAATACTGGATTCGACAGCGTCCCCCAACTCAGAGAATCCCACTGCTGCCGCACTTCCATCGCCGCCGCGTCGTCCTTCGATCTCCAACTTTTCGCTGAGTGTCAGTGGCCTGATTTGGCGGATTGACCGATGGTTTGCGGAAAGTGAACTGCTTATGGTTGAACAGGCGTGCAATGAACGCGGCCTTAATGCGGAGGAGAGTCAGATGGAGAACAGCCGAAAGTGTGGCCTGCAGCTTTTTGTCGATAGGGCGAGGCGGCAGTGGATTGCTCGAGATGCGCAGGGCCGGTACTGGATGCTGCCGTGTTCCGATCGTGCGTGGGAGGATCGGATTGAAGTAAGGCAACGGGAACTTACGGAGCTTGAACCAGTGCCCACGCACTACAAGGCGACGTTGTGTCTTCCGTGAGCACCGCCTGTCTTTGGCATTCACCGGATGCGTTGCATGGTGAACTGTTACAACGATGAATTTCCCCTGACAAGTGAATTCCGAAATGGCAAATGCTGAGCAAATGAGACTTGACGAGGCACTCGCGTCAAACGTTCCCTGGAAGAAGTGGGGGCCGTATGTTTCCGAACGACAGTGGGGGACTGTCCGCGAGGATTACAGCGAATCGGGTAATGCATGGGCGTACTTCAGTCATGACCATTCCCGGTCGCGTGCCTATCGATGGGGGGAAGACGGTATCGCGGGCATCTGCGATGATAAGCAGCGTCTCTGTTTTGCTCTTGCGCTCTGGAATGGAAAAGACCCGATCCTGAAGGAGCGGCTGTTTGGTTTGACCAACAGTGAAAGCAATCATGGTGAAGATGTCAGAGAGTGCTATTTCTACCTCGACAGCACTCCGACTCATTCGTGGATGCGTTATCTGTACAAGTATCCGCAGCAGGAATTTCCTTATAGTGATCTGGTTTTCACCAGTGCAAAACGCAGTCGTCAGGAACCGGAGTACGAACTACTGGATACCGGTGTCTTTGCGAACAATCGGTACTTTGATGTATTTGTGGAATACGCGAAGGGGACGCCGGAAGACTTTCTGATCAGAATCACCGTCCACAACCGCGGTGAAGAATCAGCGGAATTACAGGTCCTGCCGACACTCTGGTTTCGAAATCAGTGGTCGTGGCAATCCGGAATCGCACGTCCCGGCATGCGCAATTTGTCCGAATATGGCCTCCCATCGCGAGTTGAAGTGTCGGATCCAATTCTTGGCCATTATCTGTTTGAATGCGATCAGCATGTGCCCATGCTGTTCACGGAAAATGAAACCAACACGGACCGGATCTTCGGCATTCCAAACAGAACTCGGTTTGTTAAGGACTCGATCCATCGCTATGTCATCAATGGAGAGCAGGATGCGGTTAATGCAGAGGGCATTGGCACCAAAGTGGCGGCTCAGTATCGGATGACACTGGGTCCAAAGGAAAGCCGGTCGATCCGCCTGAGTCTTTCGCGAGTTAAACGCCCGGAAAATGGGGAACCTCTGCAGTCGATTGGACGGTTCAGCCTGGAGAGTTTTGATCAATTGATGCAGAAGCGCCAGCGGGAAGCGGATGAATTCTATACGGAAGTCATTCCTGTTTCGCTCAACGCGGACGAAAAGAATGTGATGCGTCAGGCGCTGGCAGGAATGCTCTGGAGCAAACAGTTCTACCATTTCGACGTCGATAAGTGGCTGGAAGAAAGAGGCTCCGACACATTTCTGGAACACCGCAGGTATGTCCCGCGCAACGAACACTGGCATCATATGTTTAACGGCGACGTGATCTCGATGCCGGACAAGTGGGAGTATCCCTGGTACGCTTCGTGGGACCTTGCATTTCACGTTCTGGCACTGACACTGGTGGATACGGACTTTGGAAAACAACAACTGAAGCTGATGCTGCGTGAGCGGTACATGCATCCCAACGGGCAGATTCCCGCTTATGAATGGAACTTTGGTGATGTCAATCCCCCGGTGCACGCATGGTCGACCATCTTTACGTACCGACTGGAGGCCGCTCAGAAAGGGCAGGGAGACCGTGAATGGCTGAAAAACTGTTTTCAAAAACTACTGTTGAATTTTACCTGGTGGGTCAATCGCAAGGACCGGAATGGCCGTAATGTGTTTGAGGGGGGATTTCTGGGTTTGGACAACATTGGGGTATTTGATCGCAGCGCAGCTCTGCCCACCGGAGGCTATCTTGAGCAGGCCGACGGCACCGCATGGATGGCTCTGTTTTGTCAGAACATGCTGGAGATTGCCACTGAGCTGGCTATGACGGACCCGGACTATGCCGACATGGCGCTTAAGTTCAGCGAACATTTTCTCTGGATCGCCTCGGCAATCGGCCGTATGGGTGGTACCACTGGAATGTGGGACGAAGAAGATGGTTTCTACTATGACGTTCTGCAGTTCCCTGATGGAAGATCACAGCGACTGAAGGTGCGTTCCATTGTCGGCCTTCTGCCCATGTGTGCCGCAACGACCTTTGAGGGACAAATGCTGCGAATGTATCCGGAACTTGTCGAAAGGCTGCAGCGATTTGTAGAAGCACGTCCGGAGATTATTGCAACCATTCACAACCCTCTGCAGTTTTCCCGAAATGGTCGACGGCTGGCGTCGGTGCTCAACGAGAATCGTCTCCGCCGAGTCCTTGAAACAATGCTGAATGAGAAAGAGTTCCTCAGCGACTACGGGATTCGTTCCCTGTCCCGATTTCACGCTGACAATCCTTATGTTTTTGTTACCGGGGGACGGGAATATCGGGTCCAGTATCTGCCCGGGGAGTCCGATAGTGGCATGTTCGGAGGAAACTCAAACTGGCGTGGGCCGGTCTGGATGCCGATCAACGCCCTGATTATCCGCTCGCTGCTGCAGTACTTTAGTTATTACGGAAATGACTTCCTTGTGGAATGTCCGACCGGATCCGGGAAACTGATGAACCTCTATGAGGTAGCCGCCGAAATCACGCGACGGCTTTCTTCAATTTTCCTGAAAGACGAAGATGGAAATCGACCAGTATACGGGGGCTCCGAAAAGTATCGAGACGATCCTGACTGGAAAGACTATCTGCAGTTCTTTGAATACTTCCACGGCGACAGCGGAGCCGGCCTTGGCGCCAATCATCAGACTGGCTGGACCGGTGTGATTGCAAGGCTGATGCATCTGTTCAACACCCTCAATCCCGAGCAGATCCTGGCAGTCGGACACAAATCCGTCTTTGAGTCGTCTTCCGGTACCGAAACAGACGGTCATTCAGACGAACTCAATGCACTCGTGACGACTGCCACAGCGGAAAGAAAATAAGCATGCCCACCGGACCGTTTGACTGGATCCCACTACGAATAGTGTTTCCCTTGATCCTGGTGCTGGGGCTATTGTCTGTAGAAACCGGCTTTTTGATCGGCCGCTGGCGGCGAACAAAATCAACTGTTGAGCGGGAGGCACCTACGGCCGCTATGGTCGCCGCAATGCTCGGACTTCTGGCATTCATGCTGGCATTCACGTTTAGTTCTGCGGCAGCAAACTTCGACACGCGACGCAAAGCCGTTTTAGAGGAAGCTCAGATTCTTCAATCAGCGATGTCGCGAGTCAGTCTGCTTCCGGAAAACACCACATCCGCTGTGCAGCCGCTTCTGGTGGAATATACTTTGCTGCGCGCCGGGCCAATGACCCCCGAAAACATTATGCCGATGATCCAGAAGTCAGAAGAGCTGCAGTCCAGACTCTGGATGCAGGCTCGGACATTCGCACGCACCAGCAACGATTCTGTCATGGCTGTCATGCTCGCTGAGTCCCTGGATTCCATATCCGATATTCACGACCGACGGGTATTTTTTGGAATCAGGACACGTATTCCGATTACGATCTGGCTGACGCTTCTCTTTCTGATGGTCTCAGGAATGTCCTCCGTCGGGTATCTCACCGGGTTGTCACAGACGTGTCGCAGTCCGCAGATGGCGCTTTTCTCGCTGGCCTTTTCTGCTGTGCTGTTTTTGATCTTCGAGCTGGATCGTGGCCATGAAGGAAGGTTGCAGATCAGCCAGCAACCGCTGCAGGACCTTGCCAACAAACTTTTGATTGAACGATCTGAAAGCAAATAGCGTTTTAAAAGGGCCGGTCGCTGGATGCGTTGTCCACAGTTCATCAGGCGATGGCAGCAGTTGTTTGAATCGCGATTTCAACCGATTTCAGGGATGATCGACGACAAGTCTGCTGCCATGCACGGGACGCTTGTGTGATCCGTCGCACCGATTGTACACCGTTGCGTCTGGTGTAAGGCTTTTGAACAGGAATCCACCACAAGCACGAAAAAAGAGATCGTTTAGCATTTCGCCGTCTTTCGTTTCTTCCCGATCGCACCTTTTTTCCGGACTTTCTCGATGGACTCGGGAGCGTAAGGAACTTTGCAGCTCGTGTCCCCGACGTCCACGGTCACAGGCCCAATGCTGGTGCCTGACTGTGACGCGAAGTCTGAGAGAGACGACACATGTGTCCCAACGGCGATCACGAAACCGTTCATGGAATAACGCACCCGGTTGGGCGAGGAATGGATGTCGGCCTGAATCCGTACCAATAACTGGCGGATTTTGTCCAAATCCAGGTGGACATCATCGCGAATTCCCACAAGGCTGCTCAAAGTTTCCCAGCCTGCGACAGCAACACCTTCCCTAATCGAGTCGATCCACTCCAGCGCCAACTCCCATCCATGCAGACTCTCTGCAGCCACCCATGACACCGTAGTGCCGCATAGTGCCGTAGATTTGGCATTCCGGACCCACTTTCGCAGGTCCTTCTTTGTCATCCTGCGATCATCTGCGATGAGCCCCGCAAGGTACATTGCGTCATAAATACCGGTGTCATAAAGGTCGAGCGAAAGTTGATAGTCTCTCTTCACCCGCCTCTGAATCTTCTTCAGCTCTTCAACTTTCACACCCAGCACAGGCTCTGGTATTCCGTGCTTCAAAAGCACATTTCTGATGCTTTCCGTGGCCAGCTTTTCAAGTTCCTGAACGATCTCAGCGGCCGTCATCTGTAGTGATCCATCTGTGCTGCGAAGAACGCTGCCTGAAGTTGCCATTCCTCGGAAGTCTCGCCTGCGTGATGTCCCCTGCGCGCGAACTCTGAAAAGTACCGGTTAAGCCTTTGCTGAAAAGGTTCTCTGCAAAGGAAAAACCATCCACGGGGTTGGCACCTGACGCAGTTGTTTTGGTGCAGACACAGGTCGCGCACACATCACCAGCGAATGCGCTTGATGGCCTTAGCGAAAGGCAGAGTCCAGCGGGACCTGCCGTAGAAGAGGACGTCAAATCGCTGAGGTCACGTCAAGTCTCCAGCGGGCTAAAGACTTGAGTTCAACGGGCCAGTCGACGCCGCCTGTTATTCGTCATCATCTTCTCCGTAGAGAAGGTCACGGAAGTTTTTGCTTGGACGACGATCCCGTTGCTGCGCGTTTCTTCTGGCACCATCAGTGTCGTCAAATCCACGGCCTGTTTTTTTGGGACGGCGGTCTTTGCCGCCTCGCTTGTCACCACGATTCTGCATATCGTCTGGCAGGGAGAAATCATTTGGCATGAGAAAGCTCGACTACACAAAGCCTTTCACGAGTTAAGAACAGTCCGGACGCACGCGGCCCGAAAACACCTGGAACAAGTAACCTGCCACCTGACATCATCACCTGGAGGCTGCCGGCGGCGTATCTTCTGAGCTGGAATCTCTACAAAATTTACTACAGAAACCGTAGTTTTGTCCATGAGAAAACCGGGACACGATCATTGCATTCTGGAATCCGAATTTTGTCTTGCAAAATCTTCTTTGCAGGCTTGCATGTGCAATTTTTCGCAGATTTTTGGATAAAAAGGCCATCTGTAGTCGTTCCGCCGTGAGACGGTGATCGAAACGGAGGTCACAATTCTTGTGAATTTGTACAGGATTTCCCGTCTTTTCTGCGATGGTTCTACATGTTCACATATCGACGTTCCTGCGTACATCCTGCACGTTCGACAATTGGTCTCTCCGAATTCCAGGTCGTACTTTTCCCCAAACGTCCGCCCTGCGCCCCTTTGTTTTGGCAATCAGACACTCTGGCCAGCCGTAATTGCCGGTCATTACTGTGTTTACTGCTTCAGAAAATCCATCGCAAACAGTGAATGCCGAGGGTGACAGCCGATGTGGGATGCGGCGTTCATTTGACGGAATGCACCGCTGCTTCAATCGTCTGCAGCATCAGATGGCCTGCTGGCCGCATACCAAAAACGTTCAGGCAGCGTTGCTGCAAACGCTGTTGCTGCTCTGGATCAGACGATGGCAGCAGTTTCCTGAGCGCGGTCTGCAATGCATGCGGCTTTGCCGGATCATATAACGCTCCAGCCTGAAGTTCGTGAATGCGTTCGGGAAAGGCCCCGTGAGCCGGCAACAGCGACGGTACACCGGCGAGGGCTGCTTCCAGAACGTATAGCCCCTTAGGCTCGCGGTATTCCGTCGGTACGCACAACCAGTCGAAGCTCTTCAGCAGTTGAAATTTTTCATTTCTGTTCGGAGGGCTACCAGCCCAACGAAACTGATCTCCGACTTTCTGCACCACCTCAAGATAACGCTGGCGAAAACGTTTTTCATGTTGCCCGGGTAGAAAGCCCGCGATGATCATTCGCATTTCGGGCCTAAGCGGCAAGATGGCTTCTGCTGCGTCCAGAAACGTGAAAGCGCCTTTCTCCGGACAGATTCTGGCGAAATACCCGACTGTGATTGACGCAGACTGCGGGCCATTGGCAAGGACCGGACGAGCTGCCACAGGCGCTTCCTCGATCGCCAACTGTACGCGTCGAAATCGTTCTTTCGGAAGCGACAGGTACCGACTCATGAAGTCGGTGTAATAATCGCTGTGCGTAAGAAACAGATCGAAGTCGGAACAGTTTCTGCGGATCAGCTCCAGCGAACGCGACTTCCATGGCTCCGGAAGATCCTCAAGGAAGACATCGTCTCCCTGCAGCATACAGATCAGCGTGCCTTTCCAGTGTTTTCTAAGCGACGGAACAACGCCCGACAGCAATGCATTACTGAAGAGAATGACCTCGGGACGCAGGTCTTCCGCAAGATAACGGACCAATTCTGCAATTTCGGATTTCTGTGGGCCGAGATCGCCGTTCAGCAGGTCTACTGTCAGCGGTCCAAGCTGAGCCGCACTGGTGCTGCTGCTGAGCCGCGAAAGCAGCCGAACCACTCCGGGTTTGTCCAGCCATCGTTTCAGGGCTGACGGCAGGTACCGCCATCCCGGCAGCCGCGAGTCGAGGTAGACATTAATGCCCCCCATGAAGACGCGCTGACCACTCACATTCTCTTCATCCACGCGTACTGGAGTGTACGTTGGTAATAACAAGGCATCAGCCCCGGCTGCTCGCAGCGAACGAACCTGTGTGTTGTCCTGCATGCATGAGCCGCAGAACATACCTGCACCGCCTGCGGTTATGACGCAGATCTTCATCGAAACGAATTCTCCCGGCTGTCCTGCCTTCTTACCAGAATCACCACGCCGAAGCGGCAAATCGCTACACCATCACAGCACACCGCGTTCCCATCCCGGCCTCACACCCAGGGCATCCGCCCACTGCGCAATGCGGGTTAAAAAAACAAAACGTGTCCTATTCGACTTTTCCGGCAGCCGGCTGTCAGCCCACTTTCACCAGTCGAAGCGTCGCCAGTGCCAGCAGATCACCGTTGTCTCGTGCCACTTTTTCCAGCAGATCCAGTCGACCTGCTTCCACACAGCAGGCGGTGAAGGAAAATCCGTTGGGATCTTCCATGCGACTGAGCCAGGGGGCAGCGATTTCCAGGGCTTCGGCAAGTCTTCCGACACGCTGGGCAAGGTCCACGATCACAAAGGCGATCATGCGACGGTCTGACTCGTCTGGTTCCTGATGCAGTCGGTCAACGAACCACTGCAATGAAGCAGAGACGTCATTACCTGCGACAGCGCTGAGAAAGTTCTCGCTGGCGCGGTAGTAATCGTCAAAAGGCACGTCCGCCGGATACCGCAGATGTTCACTCAACTGCTGCCCGTAGAGACTCATCTCAACCGCCAACTGCAGTTCAGGATCCTCACGCTGCAAATGGCGGGCAAATCCGACGATCGAATGCAGATGGGACACATCAATATGGTAATTACCCTCTGCAAACAGGAATTCCCGGCCAGTGATCATTTCCCGGAGGGACGTTGCGGGATCAATCGGGATTTCTCGACGTTCAAGGTCCCTTCCCACGCTGGCCTGCAGATCTTTATAAAGATGGGCCACCATGATGGCGGCCGCCCGGCGGCGTTCGTCCGGCGTGATCTGACCAATAACCTGACTCATGGCCGTCACCGTGTTGCAGGTTCCGTGAGTCCGCAGCAGCAGGCGAATGCCTTCCACTGTGTGAGCCCCTTCATACAGTGCGAGGTTCAGTAGTTCATCCAGCTGCGGGCCGGGCGTGTTGTTGCTTTCTGCCACAAGTTTCTCAATGGCCTCACGAACCGGCTGCGGTCGCTGAATGGTTCGAAAATAGGCCCATGCGTCAGCCAGCTGACCATTGTCCAGAAAGTGCTGCCCCACTTCTGCGGCAGCGGACGTATAGGCTTCGCGGAACGCCGCATCCTGTTCTCTCGGGATACCAGTAAGTGACGTGGGCTGAGTCAATGGAAGCCCCATGCGGCGGCGGGCCCGAATCAGACGCGCGTCAAAAAGACGATGGAAATCTTTCTGACTGATCAGCGCCCGGTCCAGCACATCGAGGACCGCGTCCGGCGAGGCATTATCAATTTCGAGGGCTAATTCAGTAGCAGTGGACATGGGCTTCCTTCAATCTCCGGCAGCAAACCTGCCGGAGGGCTTAAGACCGCCTGGCAGCCTGTTGAAACTGAACGTCAATCCCGCACAGGCGGAGATGTGTGATCAGTGACTGGAGCCGGCACAACCCGCCGGAATTCTTCGACAGACTGTCAGGGGTGAGTTATCCGGGACGCACTTCGTTCCGGACGTAAAGAAAAGACACAGCAGAACAGTTTTGATTACTTTGGTCCGGGGGGACAGTACTGCTGCAGCCAGGCAAAAATTTCAGTGTGCCAGAACCGGCTGTTGGCAGGCTTGGCAACCCAATGCCCCTCATCCGGAAAATTGATGTACTTGCTTGGCACACCCAGCCGCTGCAGCGTTGTAAATAATTGATCGCCCTCACTGACCGGCACACGAAAGTCAAGATCATTGTGGATAATCAGCATCGGCGTTCTGAAATTGGCGGCAAAACGATGCGGTGAATGCTTTTCATAAGATTCGCGATTGCTGCCCCATGGCGGCCCACCATGTTCGTGCTCATCAAACCACAATTCTTCGGTGGTGGCATACATGCTTTCAAAGTTGTAAACGCCACAGTGCGTGATCAGTGTGCGGAATTTTGTTGTATGGCCCTGAAACCAGTTCATCATGTAACCGCCGAAAGAAGCCCCAGCGGCAAACATCCGGGCGGGATCAACGTAATTTTGCTTCTCTACATAGTCCAGACCTGCCATCAGGTCGACATAGCACCGCCCGCCCCAGTCACCCGCAATCTGGTCTGTGTATTTTTGCCCGAAGCCTGTACTGCCACGGGGATTTGGTGCCACAACAACGTACCCCTGAGCTGCCCAGACTTGTGGATTCCAGCGGAAGCTCCATCCATCACCCCATGCCCCCTGCGGGCCTCCATGAACAAGAAAGGCGACTGGCCATTTTCGGGTTTTATCAAATCCCGGTGGCGTCAAAATCCACATCTGCATGGGATCGCCGTCCGCCCCGGCGACTTCTACGGAAACTGCCGCAGGCATGTCCAGTTGTTCAAGCAGTGCGGCATTGGCATTGGAAAGATTCAGGCCGGGAACTCGCGATCGCAGAATCTCTTTTTCCAGAAGCGTCGCAAACACTTCGTTGGGTGACGTCATGCGACTTTGGTTGCCCACAAGAATCGCCCCGTCAGCCGAAACCGCCAGACCGGAAATGGTTCCCGTCGACTGTGCTCGCTCGGCCACATCCGGACGGCTGGGGGAAATCGCAAACACGGGTTTTTCACCACGCATTTCGGCGGTGGTCAGGATCTGGTCCTCCGTCCTCCAGACAATCTCGTCAAAGGAGAGGTCAATCTGGGACGTCAGTGAAACGGCGGCACCTTCCAGTGACCCATCGGGTTTGCAGGCCGCAACGAAGATCTCCCACTTGTCGGCCTCATAGCCTGGTTTTCGCTGGCTGCGAAACGCCAGCTTTGTTCCGGATGGGGAAAATACCGGCAGGCCGTCAGCGGCGGGATTGCTTTTTGTCAGCGTCTCCCACTCTGCGGTGCCTCCCGTTACCGGCACTCGGCAAAGATCATAATTTGTACTCCACGCTTCATTTTCTGCGGGCACTGCCGAGAAAATCAGGTGCGTTCCGTCCGGCGAAAAGCAGAAGTCCTGTGGTGCAGAAAACGTGGTCGACGTTGGAAAGGCGTCGCGATCTCCCGGCGTAACATCACGAGGTTCGCTCACCTTGAAATCCCAGGTCGGTTCGCCCTCAACGTCTACGACAAACAGATGCTGCCGTCGGTCTTCCACATAACTGTCCCAGTGACGATAAAACAGTCGTCGAAATACGCGAGCCTTAACCGGAGAGGCCTCGATGGCATCCGTCCGAACCTTGTTTGCTGCGTCGCTTTCTGCGAATGGCAGGGCTGAAAACTCCGGATAGACGGCCGAAACAAAAGCAATACGCTTTCCATCCGGCGACCAAATCGCTGACCCGGCTCCGGTGTTGATCTTTGTGATCTGCTTTGCTTCACCCCCAAAAGAACTGATGACCCACAACTGGCTGGTACCAGAGCGTGTGGATTCAAACAGAATCCAGCGGCCATCCGGCGACCACTTTGGATTTGAGTCCTTCCCCGCAGGATTTGTCAGCGGCCGTGCAGGCATATGGCCGTCTGTGGGGGCCACCCAAAGACGTGATACTGACTTATTGTTCTTTGAATCTGTGATCTCGGAACACGCGTAGACAACCCACGCCCCCTGTGGATCCAGTGTCGGCGCTCCAACACGCTGGAAGGATAACAGATCTTCAACCGTCAGCGCGCGCTTTTTCATAGGCGTTTCAACACCTGCCCTTGTCTGGCCAGGAACCGAGGAAATACAAAAGGTCAGTAGAATCAACGCGGAATAACACAGACACCGCATGGTCCGCTCCAGAAAATCCAGCTCTTGGAAACTGCTGCCGTCAACTGTCCATTCATGTCCTGTCAGCTGCCGCTCCGGACATAGACTTGTGGCGTAGCATCTCACGCGGGGCCTTGTTTTTCCAGCGATCGTACAACAAAACAAGAGCAGGGAATATGCGGGGAATATGACGCCCCTGTGTTCCAGTCCGCAATTCTCGAAATCTCCTCGGTTCCTATGCTGTCGCAGATCTCTCCCATTGAGACACCACGGGGCGTTGAGAATCTTCGACCTGCATAACGTCACCAGCGGTCGGTGCAGCAAAAATGCGCAGTCCGCTTGCGATGTCCCCGCTCAACTCAAACCATACGCCGCCTCTGTCCCATGGGGCCCATAGGTCCCATAAAACCCTCCGATGAACGCCTGGGGAGACACCTTGCGGCGGCACTGTTTCACCTGGATGGCGGTAACGCCGACACAATGTTTAAGCTACTGGAAGGGTGGTCCCGTGGTTGTGGGAGATCCGGGGAGACTGCTGGTCCGGGCTTGTCGACTGGAGTTGGGACTGCGATTAACGATTTTTTCCCGGTCCAGTAGCCGTCAGGCTGCCGATTGAATACGCTGCCGAAATTACGGGGCATCCCGGTTCACCTGGGAAGCCTGTTATGATCATTCCTGCCAACGGCCGTTCCATTGCGGCCGCCTGCCATCACATTCGAATGAACCCGCTGACTGGAACCTACGCTATGGTGAGCGATCAGATTTTCAGCCGTTTTTCAGGTGCCCTCTTCGCTTTTTGCCTGACTCTGATG
>CAIQIE010000021.1 GCA_903871805.1 uncultured Planctomycetaceae bacterium
AGGCGTCTGCGTCGCCGGGTGTTTACGAGTGGGGATTTTCTGCTGACTGGAAGAAATGCGGTGCGCATTTCTGAATTCCTGACAATCGCCGAGTGAGGAATTCCGACACGGGCAGGGTGCATCAGGTTTGGGTGAACTCGATTGCGATCGCTGATTGGCAGAGCGTATTTTGAGCAGGCTGGGAGATCGCGAGGGGACTGAAATTCAAGACAGTCGGACGGGGTGAATTGACCAAATCCGAGTGTTTGATGAGGGCTCCTGGCTTGTTGTTAACTGGACGCAAATATTTTACGGGAGATACTGGTGGCCGAGCATGTTCCAGCCATTCGGATAGAGCAACTGAATCAGCAACCGATTTCTGCGGCTGGCGAGTACGTGGTTTACTGGATGAACGGCAGTCGCCGTTTGACTCGAAATTTTGCACTGGATCGTGCGATCGAGTATAGCCGTTCACTGAACAGGCCATTGCTGATTTTTGAAGCAGTTCGTTGTGATTATCGGTGGGCCAGTCGACGTTTTCACGCATTTGTACTGCGGGGGATGAACGACAACAAAGGGATCGCTGCGAAGTACGGGCACATGTATGTTCCCTGGGTGGAAACAGAATTTGGTGCGGGTTCTGGCCTGATGCAGGCGATTGCCGCCCGAGCGGCGGTGGTGGTCACGGACGATTTTCCCTGTTTTTTTCTGCCTTCGATGATTCGTGCGGTGGCCAGACGGATTGGCGTCCTGATGGAAGCTGTGGATTCGAACGGTTTACTTCCGATGCGGGCCACTTCGACGATTTTCCCGACAGCCTATGCATTTCGAAGATTTCTGCAGAAGTCACTGCCGCCGTATCTTGAGGAGTTTCCTGAGGCGGATCCGTTGTCAGACAGCACGATTCCTCGCATGGGTGTTTTGCCGGACTTTTTTCGAGATCAGTGGTCACCGGCCACAGCGGAACTTCTGGCCTGTGATTCCGGGGCGTTGGATCGACTGCCGATTGATCAGACGGTGCGTGAGGGCTTGGCCGTAGGAGGCCCGGTCTCGGCCGACCGTTGCCTGGAGATTTTTCTTCGGCATCGTTTACCGCGATATGGCGAGGAGCGGAATGAGCCGGACGCTGACGTGGCCAGCGGGCTGTCGCCTTACCTGCATTTTGGCCATATTTCAGTGCATGACATCTTCTCGAAGCTGGGCAGGCAGGAGGAGTGGGGAGTGGGTGAGCTGGCGGATCCGAAGACCACTCGTGGCAGTCGCAGCGGCTGGTGGGGGATGACGGAGGCGGCGGAATCGTTTCTGGACGAGTTGGTTACGTGGAGGGAACTGGGATTTAATATGTGTTCGAAGGACCGGCACTTCGACAAATGGGAATCACTTCCGGACTGGGCAAAGAAGACGCTGGACCTGCATGCGAAAGATCTGAGGCCTCGCACGTATTCACTGGAGGAGCTTCGAGACAGCAGGACGCACGACCCGGTTTGGAATGCCGCTCAGCGACAGTTGGTACGGGAGGGGCGGATGCAGAACTACCTGAGAATGCTGTGGGGCAAGAAAGTGCTGGAATGGTCACGGACTCCCCAGGAAGCCCTTGAGACGCTGATTGAGTTGAACAACCGATACGCGTTGGACGGTCGTGACCCCAATTCGTATTCAGGCATTTTCTGGGTCTTTGGGCGATATGACCGCGCGTGGGGTCCGGAGCGGCCGATTTTCGGGAAAATCCGCTATATGACATCCGACAGCACAGTTCGGAAACTGGACTTGAAAAGGTACCTTCAAAAATATGGTCGCTGAGAGTTCCGCGACGCTGTGTGCAGCAAGCGGAATGATCGAACGTATTTTTTTGGGGCGATCGGCAGAATCAGCAGAAATCTCGTGCGGCATGTGCATCGATTCCGGTTCTGCTGGAAATCTTGAGTGGAGTTTGAAATTTGCCCACAGGGCATGCAGAAAGACGGGAGAAATGGACGATTACAACGATCACACGGAAGTATTTCTGTTGTGACAAAAAGCCTGTCAAGAGTCCGTTTTCGATGTGAGACGACCGGTGCGAGACTATACCGCTTTACTTCCTGCTGATGCGATTGCCTGTCTGAAGCTGGCGGATGACGGCCGAAGGTTTCCCTTCAGGCCATTGACGAGTGGGCTGTTTCTGATTGGAAGCGGACCATCCTGCGATCTGCGACTGGGCGGGGGAGGTATTCCATCACTGCATTCAAGGATTGAGATTTGCGGCGGGTCTGCAAACATCTCCTGCATCGGAGATAGTCCGGGGTTATTTATTAACGGGCAGCCTGCGGTTTCCTCGCGTTTGGCAGAAGGTGATCTGATTGAAATTGGGGAATTCCGAGCGGTATTTCAGTACTGCCATCCTTATGCAGTTCAAATGCCGGCGGATGTGGAGATGACTTCGGCAGTCTTTCCGGGCAATACGGGCCCTGCATTACAGTCTTCTCCGGGGGATTCTGCATTGGAGAAGGTGACAGAGCGAACCCGGGATCGGATCCTCGAGTTATTGATTTCTGCAAGTCATTCTGCAGAAGCACCTGCAGCAGAAACGCTGCGATTTGAGGATTACCTTCAACTGCGCAAGCTTGCGGGCAAGACCACCGAATCGATACCCGCCGAGGTTTTGTTTCGCATGGAAGGTCTGGATCAGAGGATGGCTGAGACATTTCAGACATTGCGTGAAGTCATACGACAGCAGCAACTGATCATTACGGCGATGCGGAACATGGTTGAGCATATGGAAATCAACAGAGTTACTGCTCCGGTACAAAACACGCCGCTGAGAGCCAGTGCCTGACTGCGGGCCTGAAGTCTGTTTGTTTGCGACTTTGGCAGAAATGGGGAAAGCAGACGCTGGGGCCGGTTGCACAGATAATCCGAGATAAATGGATTCTCAGTTCCACAACAGGAACTTCAATCCTATGGGACGTGCCGATCAACCACTTCAGGCATTCTGGAATCTCTATTTGCGGAACATCACAGTCTGGAGTTCAGGCTCGTCGATTGACACGACACCAGGTTTCGGCCTAAATACGAAGCACTGGACATGGAGCGAAGCGGGACGGTTGATTTTTTCAGCGGTGCCGCGAAGAATTCACGGCTCCGTGCTGGCAATGTTTTGTTTCAGAGAATTCCGGAGGTTTGAATGTTGACTGTGAAGAATGTTGTAAGGCTGATGGTTGCGACTGCGATTGTTGCAGGTATGTTTGTCGCGACTGGATCCGAAGCGATCGCGCGTCCGAAGTACAAGGACGTGATGTCAGCAGCGTACCCAGAGCTGACAAAGAAGCACGGCACAGACGGCAAGTTGACTTGCGCCGTTTGCCACCCGGACAAAGACAAGAAGATTCGTAACAACTACGGGACGGCTTTCGGAAAGGCTCTTCCAAAGAAGAACGAGACTGACGAAGCGAAGATCAAGGAAGCATTGACCAAGTCAGAGAGCGAAAAGAGCGCGACTGACGGCAAGACTTTCGGCGACCTGATCAAAGCAGTAGAACTGCCAGGTACAGCAGAAGCTGCGAAGTAATTTTCGCCCGGATTCTGAGAATTGGGGGCTTCGGTAATCACCGGAGCCCTTTTTTCATTCAGAATCAGTGCAAATCGTCTGAAATTGTGTTTTTTCACGATTGAAGCCGCAAATTTTCCCTGCTATCTTCCCCGGTTCAGTATTTTCCGGGCATCGGCAGGACGGGTTGTTTTCCGGAAGAAAAAGCTGGCTTCTATTTTCATGACAGGCGATTAGCTGCGTCGAAATAGAAGTCTGAAAGACGTTCAAGGGATTTTTACGCAATTGCGGAGACGACCTCGCCGGAAGCGGCCACAGGGGGTCAGACCGCGGAGAATTGTTGACTGCCATGAGTACTCTGAAAAAGAACAAGCGAATCAAGCGAGCCGCTCTGCTGGACCTGTACGGCGATTTGAAGCCGGGACGTGGCAACAAAAAGACTGAACGCGGCAAAGCGAAGTATCTCGGTGGTAACGGTCGCAAGACGACAGGCATTTCAAAGCGTGTCTATCGTCGCAACCTGAAGCGCGTGCAGATCGTAGAAGACGGTGCAATAGTAACACGTCGAATTCCAGTGCGATTGATTCGCTCTGGGGCGATTATCAAGCCCGTTGCACAGGATCCGTTCGCGTTGCCTGAGCGTAATTAGTTCGAACTCGCCAGATCAGTCCGACAGCGTAAGAGATCCGTTCTGAGTAGGGATCTGTTTGCAGTTGATTGTCTCTGTCTGAGGGATGCTCGGAGGTTGTGACTCCGCAGGTGGCTCACGATCTAAAGGTGGAATTCGCTGCTTTTTCAGAAGTGGGTTTCTCGCCGAATTCGATCCCACGAATTGTCTTAGCGTTCGATGGCGGGGAATTGGGTTGCTGGCAGAAATTTCTGAGCGAGTACTGCAAAAGTAAGTAAAAGCGACTGTAACCCGTGACTGTAAGGTCACGGGTTTCTTTTTGCGCTGAGTACAAATCTGCGAGAAGCGTTTCCCTGGACTTTCTGCGAATTGGCCACATCAAGTGACCGCTCGTGGTTGATCTGTCAGGCGGGAACCATACGATGTGGTTGCGGTATGTTATTCCACCATCGTCTCGCCAGTGTGGTGTTTTGGTGGTGATCCTGCTTTTCGCACTCCTTTTCCGGAAATTCGCTGGAAATGCCCACTGCTGAACAACTCAGAATTTTGGTCTCCAATGTTGTCGAACCTGTTACGGGGCGGCCGTTGGGTGATTTGAACATGATTCGAGACACTTTCGTCAATGGCAACGACGCGAGGGTGCGGATTGAACTTCCGACACCTGCCTATCCGGAGTCGAAGCGACTGGAGGAGTTGATTCGCCAGCGGATTCAGTTTGCGGCACCGGATTTACAGGCTCGGATTGAGATTCATTCCACGGTTCGGGGTAAGGACACAGGGGGACGAATCGGACTGAACGTTCACAACGTCATTGCTGTCGGCAGTGGCAAAGGCGGAGTGGGTAAAAGCACAGTGGCTGCGGCGCTCGCCTGTGGTTTGCACTCGTTTGGATGTCGAGTGGGGTTAATGGATGCGGACGTTTACGGTCCCAGCATTCCTCACATGATGAATGCGGACGGGCGTCCCGGGGCTCAGGAAGTTACGGACGATCAGGGCAACCGCATCATGCGGATGGAGCCGATTGATGCCAATGGCGTCAAGCTGATGTCTATGGGATTCTTCATTGAGCAGGGTCAATCGGTAGTCTGGCGTGGACCGATGCTTCACAAAGCTCTGACTCAGTTTCTTAAGGACACGCAGTGGGGCGAGCTGGATTATCTAATCATTGACCTGCCACCGGGCACTGGTGATGTATCGCTAACGCTGGCTCAGCAGGTGGGGTTAGCCGGTGCTGTTGTTGTTTGCACACCTCAACAGGTGGCTCTGCTGGACGCGATCAAGGCAGTGGACATGTACCAGAAGGTGAACGTGCCGATTCTGGGGTTTGTGGAGAACATGACGGGGGAAATCTTTGGTCGTGGCGGGGTGCGGCGTGTCGCGGACGAGCTGAAGATCCCGTTCCTCGGAGAGATTCCGTTGAACGCCTGCATTCGTGAATATGGCGATCGTGGTCAGATGATGCAGATGATGATGGAAGAGAATCCGGCGCGAGAGGATCTTCGTCGGATGTGTCAGAACGTAGCGATGCAGGTGTTCAAAGAGCTGGTCAAATCTCCAACGGGGCCTGTTTTGGAGATTCTGTGACGTCTGGACGCGTTTGCGTGGGGCATAGTCCGTTAGCGCTGGAAATCGCTGATGTTTCAGGCCGGTACTTAAAGAGTTTCCGCCCGGTTAACTAAGGGCCTCCCGAAGCATCACTCAGCCGGTACAATGGGCATGACGTGATTCGGAATGGAGGATTGTTTCCGGATTCATTTCCGAGTTTCATCCCTGGCCGGAATTGGCCAATGATGGGTAGCCATGGTTTCAGCACTTGCCGAGATTTTTGAAGAATTTGCGGATCTGGATCGGGAAGATCAGTCCCGATATTTGTTGGAACTGGGTGACGACATTCCGGCTCTTCCAGCGGAATATCGTACGGACAGCAATCGCGTCCATGGCTGCCAGAGTCAGGTTTGGCTGAACACAGAGACCACGGGCTCTGGTGACGACGCACAATTTCGAATTGTGGCGGACAGTGATTCGAATATTGTGCGCGGTCTGATCGCGATACTGCAGGCGGGCTACAACGGTAAGACGGCGGCGGAAATTCTGCGCTACGACATCGAAGGTGTATTTCGACAGCTGCACCTTCAGCAGCACATTTCGCCACAGCGTCGGAATGGTCTGCGCGGCATGGTTGAGCGTATTCGCAGTCTTGCGCAGCGGCACGCGGTATCGGTCACGACATCTCTGGACGCTCTGCAGCCGTTAGTTTCCGGGCGGCAGACGGAGCCAGTGAGGTCCCTTGACATACCGCAGATTCGCAGCCAGTTTCCGGTGCTGCAGAGGTTGTTGCCCTGTGGTCGCCTGCCGGTCTACCTGGACAGCGGAGCGTCGGCCCAGAAACCTCGAGAGGTGATTGAGAAGGAGCGGGAGGTCGAAGAGCAATACTTCGCGAACGCGCATCGTGGCACGTATCAGTTTGGAGTTCGGATCGACGAAGAATTCGAGGGCGCGCGGGCACGGGTCGCTGGTTTTCTGAATGCGGCATCGCCGAACAGCATTGTCTTCACGCCGGGGACGACAATTGGCCTGAATATGATTGCCTTTGGCTGGGGGCGAACTCACCTTCGTGTCGGAGATGAGATTCTGACCACCGTCATGGAGCATCATGCCAATTTTGTTCCCTGGCAACAGTTGGCGCGAGAGACGGGAGCGGTGCTGAAACTGATTCCATTGACGGCCGATGGCCGGTTGGATTCCGAAAAGCTGGATACGGTATTTTCCGATCGAACCCGAATTGTGGCGGTGACCGCGATGTCCAACATGCTGGGCACGGTGACTCCGGTACGTGAACTAGCCAGGCGTGCGCATGCCGTCGGGGCCTGTATTGTTGTTGACGGGGCACAAAGTGTACCGCATCTGAGCACGGATGTTACGGCGGACGATATCGACTTTCTGGTCTTCAGTGGACACAAAGTTTACGGTCCGACCGGGGTAGGTGTGCTGTATGGAAAGCCGGAGCGACTGGAGGAAATGCAGCCGATCCACTTTGGCGGTCACATGATTTCGGAGGTCTCTGTAGAAAGATCACTGTGGTCTGCTGCGCCAGCGAAGTTTGAGGCTGGAACGATGCCCATAGTGCAGGTGATTGCTCTTGGGGCAGCAATTCGCTGGGTGGAAAACGCAGGAATTTCCTCAATTCACGCCCATGAGCAGGCATTGACCAGGACTCTTTACGAACGAATGCAGCAAGTCGAGGGAATGCAGATTTTCGGTCCTGCCCCGGAGTATCGCGGTGGCATCATCAGCTTTCGGGTTGAGGGGATGCATCCGGAAGATCTGGCGGCGATTCTGGATGAGCAGGGGATCTTCACACGGCACGGGCATCACTGCACGATGCCGCTGCATACTCACCTTGGGGTCTCTGCGACAACCCGTGTCAGCTTTGGCGTCTATAACACGATG
>CAIQIE010000022.1 GCA_903871805.1 uncultured Planctomycetaceae bacterium
ACCTACGTATTCGAAACGGCCGTCAACCTGAACAACGGGGACGGGACTTCGTCCACGGGGCGGGTTGACCGTTGCGTTTCCACCCTTGAGTGCCCATTTCCACGCGATCCTGTCTTGTCTGTTCCGGCGTGGCTGGAGCCGCGTCTTCCCATCAGGCCATCAGCGTACGCCCCGCCAAAAACACGCCCTCGATCAACGCGTGATCGATTCGAAACCAAAAAAGAAGGACCTGGAGCTCATCACTCCAGGTCCTTCAGTCTCTTGATGTTGTGGCAGTTTTCAGCTCGTGAAAACTGATAACCCGGCCAGGATTTGAACAGTCTGTGTCAGACACTGGGGAAACGGCAGATTCTGAAATCGGTCGCCATTCAGGTGGCCAGTTTGAAGCGAAGGGCGGTTACCGATCTTAATCAGGCCCTTTCATCCCTGATGGCTTGGCAAGGAATCAGGAAAGTCCATGACGGGATTTCAATCGTCGATGAGTTGCGAGTGGTTCTAAACCGGCTGAAGAGAAACGGCAACTGATCGGGCAGGGTTGCATGGCATCGTCGGTTAATCACTGGAGCCAAAATTCTGAGGCAACACTTGTTTTCCAATCAGGTCCAGTACGGATGGTTATACCACGTTTTTGGCATTCCCATTCGCACCATAGCGTCACCAGTTGCCGGGGGCACCTTCATCAGATTATTAACGCGACTACGCCATTCGACGGCGAAACGAGAATTGGCCGAGCATTTTTTCAGGATGCGGTAAACGAATAGTAATGTCACAAATACGCGGGTCGGGTCAGGAACCATCGGAGGCTGCCAGTGCTTGCCGACTGGTATTCGCGGCTTGATGTCCCAGACTCTATCCCAAAGGCGACAGTGATGTGCGCAGACGTTTCGGACATACGTCAGGTGGTGCAGGACTGACGCAAAGTCTTGTTTCTGCATGTTGTACCGATTCGCGATGGGAGTTTGGTACTGATTCAGCAACTCCCCGAACATCTTGGAGACCGTACCAAATGACATAATCTCCGTTGCAATCCAAAACGGCAGAATCGGAAACCCGTCGTAATTCGACTTAAAATGCTTTACGAAAAGTTCTTTTGAACGCGAGACTTCTTTTTTGACGCCCTCCAACAATTCCGCATGCTCCAGTGGTGAGCTGAAGTTTGCTGGATCCACATAGCCGAAAGCACCACATTTTTCACCAACAATGTGTGCAATGGCGGATCGCGTATCGACTTCGATCACTTCAAGACCCTCAGTGAGCAGGTCTCGCAGTTTCACGTCGAAGTCATACGCTGACCGAATGTGGCTGAAGGTTGTTCCATGTCGGAAACAGTGCCGACTATCTTCAAAGGCCAGGCAATACCCGCTGAACCGGTAGTAATTGAGATGCCACAGGAATTCTTCTGCTTCCCCCTGGTGATCAATGATCAGTCCGCGAGACTCGAGTTTCTTAATCTGCGCGGTAATGGGGAGCCATGGCTTGGCGTAGGCAGCACGATTCATTGTGCCACCTTTCGGAGCACGGTGCGGGACATTGAAGCGAATGCGGCGCAAAAAAAAGCCCGCCGATGATGCACGTCATTACGATGGCACGTGACCATTCGCAAGAGAGGTGCGGCGAGCAAGTTGCGCCAATTATCGGCTTTCAGCCAAAAAAAATCAAGTTGCAGATGTTGACACTGATGAAAATGCAGTTTCCACGTGACACATATGGCGGCAATGTCGATACAAACCTCTCTGATTAAACAGTTTCCGCAAATTTCCAATCTGCAGGAAGGCACGAAAGAGGTTGTGCACTTCCTTCAATCGTAAAAAAACAGCGGTCAACGGCAGATTTTGGCCTGTTACCGCGATCCGGAGCGGGAATCTCTTTTGCATCTTTCCCAGTCATTTCGCGTTCGTCGGCCCCGCCCGTAAGCTTCCCAGCTGAATTCCCACACAGACGACTTTTGGCGGTGAACGGGGCACGATGACACCTGAAGACTTTATTTCCCGATGGTAACGCAGCGCGGGGCGGAACTGGCGAACAGCCAGTCGTTTCTGAAAGAACTCTGCCCGTTGCCTGGAGTTCCGGAAGCGGAAGCGACTCAGGCGGACGAATCGAAAAACACCTACGTATTCGAAACGGCCGTCAACC
>CAIQIE010000023.1 GCA_903871805.1 uncultured Planctomycetaceae bacterium
CGGTCCACCCCCAGAGCGTGCAGTTGGGGGTAATCAGTCGGCATGCAAAATTCAGGAGTGACCAGTTCCATGAAAATCTGCGTCATCACTGCGGGCGGTGCCGGGATGTTCTGCGGTTCCTGCATGCAGGACAACACCCTGGTGCGTTCGCTTCGCGCGGCAGGAGCCGATGCTTTCCTGCTACCAACCTACACACCAGTGCGCGTGGACGAAGAGAACGTCAGTCTGCAACGTGTCTTTATGGGTGGTATCAACGTTTACCTCGATTCGCGCGTGCCTGGCTGGCGTTATTTGCCGCCCATTCTGAAACGGTGGCTCGACAGCCCCGGCCTTGTGAGACTACTGTCAAGCCTGAACAGCAGTACCAGTGCTGCCCAACTGGGACCACTGACCGTTGACCTGCTGAACGGTAGCGCTGGCCCTCAGGAATCTGAGATTGCCGAGCTGGTCCGTTATCTCGCTGAAGAGCTGCGTCCGGATGTCATCATCTTCAGTAATGCCCTGCTGTCAGGAGTCGTTTCGGCGCTGCGAAAGCGCTGGAATGGAAAACTGATTTGCATGATTCAGGGGGACGACGTTTTTCTGCGCGACCTTCCCGATCCATGGAAAGCACAGGCACTCGACCTGATTCGCCGAAACTGTGCCGGGTTCGACCTGTTTCTCACACACAGCGTGTATTACTCGAACTTTATGAGTAATTACCTCGGGCTGCCACGCGAGCAGTTTCAGGAAACGCAGTTGGCAATCGAGACGGCCCCGGAACTGCCGGCACCGAATACCGAAACGGTAGCCGGTAAGCTTACCGTCGGCTACTTTGCTCGCATCTGCCCGGAGAAAGGTGCCTTCACGTTTCTTGATGCTGCGGAGTCCATTCTGCCCGGACGTCCCGACATGCGAATGTTGATCGCTGGCTTCCTGCCCGGCCAGCATGAACAACGATTTCAGCACCGTCTGAAACAGATTACAAATCGCGTCGGTGACCAACTGCAGTGGCTGGGAAGTCCCTCAGACCGTGAAGGCAAGTTCCGCCTGCTGCGACAACTGGACTGGTTGTGCGTCCCGACGGAGTACCACGAACCCAAGGGGTTGTACGTGCTTGAGGCGGCCTTGGCCGGTGTTCCCTCATTGCTGCCATCCCACGGAGCCTTTCCGGAACGAATTCGCGATCTGCAGGCCGGCGCGCTGTATGATCCCGCAGTTCCGGGCAGCCTTGAAGTGGCTTTGAAGAAGCTACTGCCCTCCAGCGATCCGGAACAGAGAAAGCGGCTGCAACAGCGATGTCTGCAGCAACACGGTATGGAAGTTGCCGGGAAGAAAACGCTGGCGACCATAAAGCAGTAGTGCAATATGCTCAGCGAATTAGCCGACCAGCCAATCAAAAATCAGCGGACAGCAAACTCCTCAAAAATCCGCAAATTCTGCTGATCCCCAAGGTGCGTCCACCCGGCAGGACAGGGAGTTCCCTCAAGTCAGTCCCTTGCTGCGGCAGAATTCCGGGCCCGCGGTATCGAACAGGCAGGGCAAATCCGATAACGACGATACGTCCGCGAGGCCGTCAGCGACGTAAGACAGCATGTGGCAACCTTGTGCGTCTGTCGAGACTCTCGCCGCAGAACTGTTCCGCGAGGGCCCGTTGTCAGACCATACAAACCCCCGTGGATCCGAACAAAGAACTCACTCAACTCAAATAAAGACATCATACTCCTGTTTTGTCTGTAACAGGAGGAACCGCGTGTTTTCTGATGGACAACTCACCGGATTTTGTTTTAACATCATCGCGCAAGTGGATTTCGAAACGACGGGCATCTCCGATGCGTTCTCTGCGGGCTCTCGTCGTTCAGGTGACTTTTCAGGTGCATTCGGACCGCGTGTGTCCGAACATTTCTTGACTCGTGAAAGGCTTTGTGTAGTCCGAGTTTTCTCATGCCAAACGACTTTTCCCTGCCAGACGACATGCAGAATCGTGGTGACAAACGAAGCACAAGGGACCGCCGGAAGAAGGCCACTGGGCGTGGCTTTGATGACGACCCAGATGGCAACCGCAGAAACGCGGTGCAGCGCGATCGTCGACAAAACAAGAACTTTCGCGACCTGTTGTACGGAGAAGACGACGACGAATAACGGACACTGACAACGCGGCATCCGAAAGTTAGAAAGTTGCCCCCGACGTGTGCATCGTAGGTTGGGCGCAGGTTTCTATTGCTATCGCTTATGTAATGGCCTGACCGCCCGGTGATTGTTTGTCAACTCTGCCCGGCGTAAGGACTGCGACCGCACCAGTCGGAGCAGGCTCGTAATCCGCTGCGACAAACAGTTGCAGAGCGTCTGGGACGCTTGTCACGGTGAGCACAAACGGTACGGAGAGATTGAAGACAGCCATTCACAGGAACTCCCCTGCGAATGACTTCGGCGCGGCCCTGCAGAATCGGCGGCAGAGTACCGATTCTGTTATAGACCG
>CAIQIE010000024.1 GCA_903871805.1 uncultured Planctomycetaceae bacterium
ACACTTCATAAACCATGACAAATTCGACAGCCTCCGACGCTTTTCCTTCATCCCATTGGGGCTGTTGTTAATCTTTGCCTACTCCTCTTCGGTAGGTTCCGCCGGCGATTTGTCTTTGTTTTTTCGCTTCGGAAACAAATTCCACCACCGGCGAGCCACATCGTCATCCGACCAGGGCGTGACCACATCCGGCCGGGTTCTGACCACCACATGCAGGTGATTGCTCATCACCGCAAAACCCAGAATATCCACGGCAAAGATGCCCGCCAGAAATTCCAGTCGCTGACGAATCCATTCTCTGCGATGCGAGTAATCCTTTTTCGACTGCCGATCCTTCCCGCACAAATGCGTCCTGCGGACACAGCGGTTGACAACATGGAATACCTGAATTTCCCCGTCCGCAACAATCTCTCGCCGATTCACCCGTGGCATATCTGTCACTCCGAAAACGCCAATAGCAGACCCATCGCATAACAATAAAAAGACTCAGATCCAATGTCAAGGTGCATGGCACCGAGAAACGAGGGCTGATGCGTTGGTGGGCTTCTTGAAGATGTGCTGACGCGAAGGCTTTTTCTTAGGCTGGTTTTGCTCCAGGTTGGCCGTTTTCCACGACAAAGGACGCGCGGGTGATTAGAGGGGCGTCGGGCTTGTCGACATATTCCACAACCTGATAGTCGGACTTCCATTCTTTGGGAGTAATGGTGCAACTGACGTAGCCACGCTCGGCGTTCTGAAATCGGACAAATGGATTTTCTGACAGCAGGGCCGCATGGCCTTTGACAAATTGCACCCCATTGCCGCCGGATGAAATCGAGGTGCCAACGAATTCCGAAGCAATCACCGGGTCGGATGCGTCGTCGAAGTTGATCTGCAGATCATTGACCCAGTTTGAGTGAATATCGCCGGTGAGGATGACGGGATTCGGAATCTTTCGCGCGGCAAGGAACTCAAGCAGTCGCTTCCGGGCAACATCGTAGCCAGCCCATTGATCCATGCTGAATTTCGATTCGCTGCCTGGAAACCGATCAACTCGCGCCATCATGACCTGTTGGCCAAGCACATTCCATTGCGACTCGGACTTCAGCAGTTCACTCATCAGCCATTTCTCCTGGGTATCGCCCAGAAGCGTCGCGCGTGGATCGAAGACGCTGCCTTCCAGTGGTTTGTTTCCATCACCATTGGGCTGGTCTGAACGATACTGTCGCGTATCCAGCATCTCAATGCGGGCGAGTCGTCCAAAATCCACCGTTCGATACAGCGTCATGTCGGCCCCCTGAGGAACACATTGGCGACGCAGTGGCATGTTTTCATAGTAGGCCTGATACGCGTTGGCACGACGTATCAGGAACTCTTCCGGAGATACATGAGATTCTTCAGAGATCGCTCCGGCACAGTTGTTATCAAATTCATGGTCATCCCAGACCACCAGCCACGGACAGAGGGCATGCATGGTCTGCAGATGCGGATCCATCCGGTACTGGGCATATCGATTGCGATAGTGTTCCAGCGTTGTGATTTCCGGGCCCGAGTGTTTTCGGATGCGGTTGTCTTTGCCTTCGTACTCGTAAATATAGTCACCAAGATGCAGTACAAGGTCGAGCGGTTCCTTTGCCATGTGCTCGTACGCTGTGAAATAACCTGTTTCGAAATGCTGGCAGGAAGCAAAAGCCAGTCGCAGCTGTGTGGGCATCGCATCACGAGCGGGGGCTGTGCGAGTCCGTCCGATTCGGCTGACGGCATCTCCGGCCATAAACCGATACCAATACCACGTATCCGACTGCAGCCCCTGCAGTTCTAAATGGACGGAGTGCCCCATTTGAGGCGAAGCGGCGACAATACCTGACTGAACAACCTTCCTGAAATTCTCATCCTCAGCCAGTTGCCACTGCACTTCCACAATGGCCAGCGGCATGCCTCCCCCGTTCAGCGGATCTGGAGCAAGTCGCGTCCACAGGACCACACCATCCGCGCTGGGATCTCCGGATGCAACTCCCATGGTAAATGGGTTCGATGCAAACGAAGGGCGGACAAGAGGGAATCCTGAGAGATCTTTGCCAAGCCACGGAAGCACTGCCAGCGATGCTCCGGACAGAAGCATCTGGCGGCGAGAAAACTGGTGTAGTTCCATGCGACGTCGAGTGGACATCCGTAAGTTCCTTATTTTCATTGAACAGAAGATCCTGCGACACCGGAACAGGGTTTCCGGAATCCGAATACAACGGTGATTGCAGACGCAAACGGTCGGGCGATACAAATTGCCTGTGAATGACTTCTCAACGGAAATCAGCAGTCAGAAACAGTCAGTCTCTCATTTCAACCCAAGATGCTCGTCGGGCTTTCTGAGGATTTCAGGAACAGTGTACGCGCCACTGTGATTCGATTGACATCCCGCTTCAGAAAACCCCGGATCAGGGACTCATAGCTGTGCAGTGAACGCGTTGCCATGTTCCTGACTTCCCTCATATCAACGTACCGTCGCAGTCTGACACAGGATTCCTGGTGCAGATTGACATCAAATTCGGCCGCTTCGTCTGCAGTCATCGGGCAAACTCCGCAGTCTGCAGCGGAGCTGAATTTTCGTGACATCTTCTCCGTAATGGCAATCTCCACACTCTTAAAATACGAGGAAAATGTTTTCGACGATGTCTCCATCAGTGGCAGCAACTGTCTGCAGAAACGCGTCGTTCACTGGCCTTCTCCGATACACACCATAGCATTCACTGTTCGCACAAAAATATGACCGTTTGAGATTGCCGGGGTTGTGTAAACCTCTTCACTCAGATCATTGCGGGACATGACATGAAACCCGGGACGGTTTTCGAAGATTGTGCACCGCCCCGTATCTTCAAACATGTAAATTCTTCCGGCGGCAGCGACCGGAGAACTGTAGGTCGATCCGAGTGCTCTGGCTGTGTGCAGGACTTCCCCTGTTTTCGGTTCAATACAGGAGTACACACCCAGATCGTTGACGATATGCAAATAATCGCCCATCAGCAGCGGTGAGGGAACGTACGGCATACCGCGTTCATTCCGCCAGACCACATGTGTCTCCGAGACATCTCCCTGGCCCCCAAGTCGAACGGCCAGTGCCTTCTTGTCCGGCGAACCGGCAAAGCTAAAGACCATGCCATGTCCGATCGAAGGTGTGCAGACAAACTTCTCGCTGGGACCGGCCGCATACCAGATCACAGTTCCATCCGTCGGATCCAGCGCTACGGTTTGCTGCGACCCTGTAAGAATCAACTGGTGCTGTCCTGCGTGCTGAATCAGAACAGGTGTCGAGAACGATCGGAGATTGACCGCAGGAGTGTAACGCCACAGTTCCTTCCCTGTGCTCTTGTCCAGCATAATCACAAACGCGGTTCCATCCTGATGTCCATTGACGATGACTCCAGGGCCAAACACCACCGGGGAAGCCGCAAATCCGTGGTTGGAAAAAAAGGAACCGGGCGAAGTTTTCCAGCGGATGTTTCCACCATTGTCCAAAGCAGCCACTGTCATACCACTGTCATCCACGAAGACAGCAAATACGCTTTCTCCATCAGTCACCGGAGTTGACGAGGCCATCGTATTGTCCTGATGCATTTTTCCCCCGGGCCCCTGATGCACCACCGTATTCCAGAGAATTCGGCCATCCTTTCGATCCAGACAGAGCACTCGCCGAGTCAGATCATCCGCCACACCCGTGGTCAGAAAAACAGAATTCCCCGAAACAATCGGCGACGACCTGCCGACACCGGGAAGCTCAGTCCGCCACGCAATGTTGCTGTCCGTTGACCACGAAAGCGGAACATCGACCTCCAGACTGATACCGTCGCCCCGTGGACCGCGCCATGCAGGCCAGTCATCCGCAGAGACCGTGTTTGTAACGGCAAGCAGCACAGCAATCAGTGTGACGGGCTTGCAATTCCTGATGAATGAACGATGAATCATGTGCAATGCTTCCAAAAACAAACGCCGCAATTGTAACGTCAGTTACTTTGAGAATGCCCGCGTCTCTGATGCCTACTGAATCCGGGCTGAGGCCGGTGGAGGTGAGATCTGTCCTGCGGATTGCCCGTCTTCCATCGAGAAAAGGGTGATATTGCCGATCGCGTCACTGGCAATCACATGCGTCGCATCCTGAGTGATCTGCAGATGAGTGACTTCATCGCTCATGGATGCTGATGTCAGCAAACGGCCTTCCGGGGACATCACGGAGACCTTCTGCATGGAAGAACCGAAGACCAGTCGCCCCGAAGCATCTCGGTCAAAGGCCAAAAGTCTGCCGCTGCCAGGAAGTATCTGCTGTGTCTCCAGACCGGTATGCAGATCACGGACCCGTATCGCGCCGTCGTGGCTGGCAGAGAACAACTGACTGGAATCCGCTGACCACGAAAGCCCACAAATTGCTCCGGTATGGCCTCGAAGTGTCATAAAGTGTTTTCCGCTGCTGCCTTCACTCACACAGATACTGCCAAAACGATCCGCTGACGCAACCAGCAGTCCATCGTGGCTGAAGGCAATCTGCAAAATCCAGTCCGTGTGCTTTCGGATTTCACTGATCAGATTTCCATTGGTGGTGTCATACAGCCGAACAACACGCGATGGTCCACCAAGTGCCACGAAATGTCCGTCCGGGGAAATATCCGCCGCCAGCACCACATCGGTTTCATTCCCTACTTCAAAAACTCGTTCCCCCGTGGAGGTCTCGAAAGCCACCACTTTCCCGGATTCACTGCCTTTTCCCCCTCCAGCAATCAACAGACTGCCATCGCGTGAAAATCGGAGTATGAAAACGTCACCCTCTGGAAAAGCCATCACGTTCCGCAGGCTGCGGTCTGTCCAGTCATACAGCAGGATCTGCTGCTGGCCGGAAATCGCCAGCAATGAAGAAACGGGGCTGGTTGCCATCGCTGTCACAACGCCTGCCTGATGGCGAATGGCTTTGGCAAACGAAGGACGTGCTGGACCGACCGGTTGTTCCGCGGCCGCAACAGCAGTTCCGGTGGGCATTGCCGGAGCCAGTGTCTGTTTCGGGCGACTTGCCGGCTGTGGCCTCGGTCGTGGCAACGGACGCGAAGCCGCAGTGCGGGAGGAACTGCGACTCGCAACAGGCAGCTCGCTGGTCTTTTCTGACAGCCCACCCAAAATCCACTTATGAATCAGGTCCAGTTCGCGCTGAGGTACTCGTGCCCCGTTGGGCGGCATTTTGGGATTTTCAAGATGCGCGGGCAACGTGTAGATCATGCTCTCTTCCGGTTTGCCAGACACCACGGAAGCTCCGGAAGTCGCTCCGGCCTTGATAGCCGCAACCGTTGACAAATCAAGGCCACCACGTGCCTGTTCACCTCGATGACAGGCAAAGCACCGTTTCTGGAATACAGCCCTGACCTGATCCCAGGTGACCTCGACTTCCGACGCCGCAGAGACCTGCGTCTCCTGGGCGACTCCGGGAATGGCAACCAACAGCAACGTCAACAAAAAAACGGTTATTGAGACTTCGATTCTCATGAGAATTTCCGCAAAAATTAAGGGCGTTTTTTCTTGTATTTCAGCGTTTAGAGACGTTAAGGACTTAACAAATCTGCCAGCAAACCACGACGCGGCGACGCCGCACAAACCAGCCCTCAGTCCGCTTTTGTGCTGATCCTGTCAGTGATTGAACAGGAACTCATTGGAATTCAGCAGAGCCCAGAACAGATCGTTCAACGCTTCCCTGACGTCCCGACCATCCGCCAGCCGATCTTTAACCGCCTCGATTTCACGGGACGTTGGCTGACGGCAAAGGCAGCGTTCGTACAAATTGCCAACGACCAACAGGGGATCCTGCAATTCCTGAAGCAGTCGTTCCACAACGCCCCCACTTGAAATTTTGCCGCTTGTGGATTCTCCATTCAGCAGGTGCAGGGCCTGTGAGAGTGTCGGTGAGGTGCGGACTTCGCATGAGCAGGCCGTCTCACGAGACGCCCGCCCAAATGTCGTCAGGAAATAGTTTGGCGTTTGTCCGTCTGCAATCTGAACGGCACGACTACCGCGCGGAAGCCCACGAAACTCCTCCTGCGACTCTGTCACCTGATTCAGACAATCCAGCAGCACTTCCGCCCGCAGACGCCGCACTTTGCTGTGAGAGAAGTGTCGCTCATCAAGGCGATTGGATTCATTGCGTGAAGCAGTAAGCTGGTAGGTTCGGGAAAGACAGATCTCCCGAATTAACGGCCGAATGTCATAACCATCGGCAGCCAGCCTTTGTCCAAGGTACTGCAGCAGCTGAGGATTGGACGGCGGGTTGCTGACACGCATATCATCCACCGGCTCCACAATCCCGATGCCAAAGAAATGTGCCCAGACCACGTTGCCCAGATTCCTCGCAAACGCCGGATTTGCGTCCGACGCCAGCCAGTCCGAAAGTACCGCACGATAGTCTGCCCCCGCAGGGATCTCGGCTTTGCCGGCCCCCAAATATGCAGGCACCACAGTACGGTCTGCAACCGGATGTTTCAGACTTCCGGTTCCTGCATTGAAGATCATAATTTCTCGCGGATCCCGAGCCTGTTTGTAGCCGACCTGACTGAAGAATGAAGCAAAGCCGTAGTAATCATCCATGGTCCAGCGATCAAATGGATGATTATGGCACTGAGCGCACTGTATCCGAGTCCCCATAAATGACTGCGCCACGTTCTCCGCAAGCAGTTGCGGAGTTGTTTCAGTCTGGTAGTAACTTGTCGCCGGATTTTCAAATGTTCCGCCGGTTGCAGGGATCAGTTCCCGCACGATCTGATCAATCGTCATCCCCGCATGCACTCGTTCACGCAGCCAGCGGTCATACATCAGCAGACCTTTGGAGCTGAGCCCGTTCACCGTGCGGATCTGCAGCAGTTCAGCCCACTTCATAACCCAAAGATCCAGGAACTCCGGGCGTTGAAGCAGGTCATCCACGCGCTTGGCACGTTTGTCCGGATCCGAATCCGCCAGAAACAATCGGCGTTCCTCTGGTGTCGGCAGAAGTCCTGTCAGGTCGAGGTTGATACGGCGCAGGAACTCTTCGTCAGAACAAACTTCCGAGGGCAGAAGATGCAGATTCTTCCAGCGTGCAAAGACCAGCTCATCAATCTGATTTGCGGCAACAATCTTCGGGAACTCGTAGGAAACTCCGGGACGCACAATCACAGCTGTGCCTTCCGTAAACTGATCAAAGCGTGCCAGCATAAAAGCTGTTCCCGGCCCGTTTGCCGAGACAACTCCATCACCAGTTACCCCGGCTGCCGCGTCGTTGTTGCTGAGAAACACACACAGATCCGTCACATCTTTGTCCGTACCATCACTGAATGTTGCAATGACCAGCAGTTGCTGAGATGCCGCGGTGCGATCTGCAAAGATGGCTTCTTCAGGAAAAACCCGAATGCCCGTCGGGATGGCGGCTTCCGGCGGATCCGTCGGCGCTCCCTCCGCGATCCATGCTTTCAGCGTTTGGAAGTGCTCCGAATCCTCGTCAAGGCACTGACCACCCGTGTGATTGACGTTCCCCAGCGCCTTTTGCAGCAGCAGGCTCTGTTCCGGATCGCTCACGTTGACTCGTCGTCCAGGAAACTCTCGCGTCAATCGGTGGTGATCACCAGGCGGGTCGTAGCCAAACAGGCTTAGCCGGAAACCATCTTTTCCGGATGCGGCCCCGTGACACTTTCCGGAATTACATCCGGATTTCGTGAGGACAGCCAGCACTTCGGACCGAAACCGAAGATCCGGTATCATGGTGGCATTGGAAACCTCTGCCATGGCGACCACATCACTGCCGTCGTAACGAACCGTGACGCGACATTGACCATCAGCAAGGGGCCGAAAAATACCATTCTCCACTTGACACACGGCGGGATCACTCAGCTGAAATTCCGCGTTTGCTGTCACATCCCGCGTGCTGCCATCCGGAAACTTCTGCAGTACAAGCACACGCTGCCAGTCGCGTGCATCCGTCAGCGAAATGATGGGAGGTTGAATGGTTAAAGTTCCTGTGGCCGGTTCATCAGCCGCTGCAGGGACACACAGCGCAAACAGGATGCAGGAGCGGAGTATTTTCATGAGACACGAACCTGAATGAGTGATCTGAAGTGCTGAAAACAAAGGAACAGGAAATGCCTGCCAACTACCAACTGACCGTCCACAGTCGAGCCCGAAAGTCACGGTCACACCCGCCGCCATACCACAATCGCACCGTTATGGCTTCGATTCGGCTGCTGACTTTTCACGACGCAGTACTTCAAGCCGGCTGAGCGGTCGACCGCTTTCATCGGAAAACAACCGACCGGATTGTTCGATCGTCAGACTGCTTCCGCGTCCCGCCAGCCAGGAAACTTTCCGACCATCAATCTCCCCTGTCAGGCGAACCAGAATTTCTCTGAAGGTACCAATCGGAGCGGTGTCCTCCGCTTGCAGGCGGAATTGCACGTGACTGTCAGTTCTGCGAACATCAACAGGCGCCGCGCCCACTCGATTCGGAAGACCTTCAAGCGTGGCGGTCATTATTTCCGGAAGTGATTCCGAAAGAGCAAGTTGATAATTGACGTCCGTAGTTCTTCCCTGTTCTGTCACGAGCGCTTCCGACTTTCCTGAAACAGGAGACCGGGCAATCGTCAGCGACACCAGATTGGAGGCGACTGCAACACGATCAACCGGCCGCGTATTGCGACGGTTTGAATTGGATGCCCCGCCACTATTCTCAGGCTGTTCGTCAGATAACAGTCCGGGTCTCGCTTCCGCACACAGACTCCATATTCTGGCTTCTGCATCTGGCCAGGCGCGCACCGTATAGACGGCAGACGATTCGCTTGCTGGAATGGTCACCTTATCCGGTCCATCCACCCACGGCGGAAGGAATGGAAACGAAACGTCGATTGAGCCCGAAAATCCCGCGCTGCGTTCCACCGAAATCAGCAGATCCAGGGTTCCATCCGGTGCGAGCTGGCTGACGGGTTGTTGAAGTGTGATTCGCCACGGCACCGACTCCGTAACAGCGACAGCCAGACTGTTCACTTCGGCCTGGTGGAACAGCTGATCCGCTGAAGCGGCTACCAGATCGACAACCTGATGAAAGCGGCCTGTGACCGTTCCTGAACCGGAATCCGCGAAGGCCTCAATCGGAACCTGTGCGCCCCGAATCGGTGCATCCGCGGATGCTTCCATCAGCACCGGAATCCAGAACCGATCCGCGGGAACAGACGTCGGAGTCATGGCGATTCCTGCAGGCAAAACGCCAGGGGTCAGATGCACGTCACCGGAAAATCCGCGTCGCTGTACACTGAGAAATGTCAGAACTCGGTTTCCCTGAGGCACTGCGATCGCCTGACGCTGCTGAGACCCGCGATCCGGGCGGGCCACAAATACTGACAGTGATGGTTTATGTTCAGCCAACTCCACGCGATAAAAGTGCGCAGCACCTCCATTGCCGCGTTTATCCGTAATGCGAAGTTCACAAAGATCTGCTTCTGAAAATACCACGTCAACAGCGCTATCCGGGCTCTCTGCATCATCAGAGGCAGCAATCACTTCCCCCAGCGAATTGCGGATTTCAAGCAGCGAGTCGACAGGGCTTCCCAACCGACCAGCAAAAACCTCCGCACGAATCTTCTGTCCGGCTGTCACCTGAAAACGAAATGTGTCCGTTTCGCCGGCATTCTGCAGGATGCCATTAAACGCCGCCGGCAGCACCGCAGGAATCGTGCTCGCACTGTTCGCTGTCGAAGAATCTGCTTCCAGAACATTCGGAAAACGACTGACCCGAAACGGAACTCCTGCCGCAACCGCCTGGTCACTTGTCGAAGGAAACAGCATAATCGTTTCGGAAGAGGAATTCGGAATGCTGATGGACTGCGTAAACAGGGACTGATCGTTGTCCCGAAATGCCAGCTCCATCGTTGTTCCCGCCGGGCCACCAGGAGGCCATGCAAAACTCGGCCGGGGAAAGCTGCCAATGTGCAGTGCATAACGACTGTCTTCGTCGCCCTCGAAACTGGTCTCATGAATCTGTACCAGATAATCACCCTCTGTTTCGGCCAGCAGTGAGACGGAAGGATCCTGTCGTGTGAGTGGACTATCGTCCGCTGATGCAATCCACGATCCATCTGGACCGTAAATATTCAGCACCGCGTCGAACATCGCACCACCGGCACGCATCGCCTCAGCCTCGGCCGTCAGACGCTGTCCTTTCTTCAGTGTCACACGGAAATAATCTGAATCGGCCGCTTCAACAACCCCTGCGACGGTCGAGTCCAAGGGGATCGACTGCGCAGTAACGTCCGAGTTGTTTTCTTCGCTTTCCTGGATCACAGGCAGTGCCGAAATCAGAAACGTCAGCAGTTCTGAGATGCCTTCGGGAGAACGAATGCGAAACGCACATTCACCCGGCGGACATTCCGGATTCGCGTTGATCAGTAACTTCAACTCGTTGTCGGAAACAGGGGTGATGCGCGAACAGCGAACATCGTTGCGATACAGCAGCACCTCTTCAGCACGCTGCAGCCCGGAACCCGTGATGGTCAATTCAAAGTCGGTTCCACGCTGACCGACAGCAGGAGCAACGCGTTCAAGGGAAGGGGGCGCAGAAAAGCAGGCAGCGGACGATGTCAGCACAAGCAGCATTGAGCAGCTGAGGATTCTCATCGTATGGGGACTCCGTTTGTTCCTGAAGGATCCGATTGATGAGCAGGCATCGGACGGACGCGCTGCACCAAAGAATCCGACCGTGGGGCTCTGAGTGGGAAATGCGGAAAAGCTCAAAGACGCCTTCTGCCGTTACGCCAGAAGTTCGCTGGCGACCTCACCATCAGTCACAATCCGCTGTGGACGGTCACCGGGCGACATCAGACTTTTACCCGCATCAATTCCCAGAAGGTGGTAGATGGTCGTGGCGTAGTTCTCGATGGACAGCGGCTGGTCTGCCACTTCTGCGGCAAGGCCATCAGAGGCCCCAAAGATATGTCCACGACGAATACCGCCTCCGGCCATCACAATACTGAAAACACGCGGCCAGTGGTCCCGACCACCACCTGCGTTAATCCGCGGAGTCCGTCCGAATTCACTGGTGATCAACACCAGTGTGGAATCCAGCAGACCACGCTGATCAAGGTCCTTAATCAGGCCAGCGAATGCCTTGTCCAGATCGGGCAACTGAGTTTCAATGCCGCGGTAATGATACGAATGTGTATCCCACGCTCCGTAAGTCACCGTGACAACTCGGACCCCTGCTTCCACAAGTCGGCGGGCGACAAGGAATCGAGCCCCTGCGGACGGCCGCAGAATTGGCCCCCACGGCTTCATCCCGTAAAGCTCCCGAGTCTGCTCGGTTTCGTCATCCAGACGAAAAGCGGCCTTCGATTCCGGAGAATCCAGCAGAGACCACGCTTTCTGATAAAACGAATCCATCGTTGAGATCGCATCGTCCTGTGTCTGCGAACGAAACTGCTCGTCGACCATCCGCTTCCAGTCTTTGCGACGTTCAAAGCGAGCCGCATCAACACCTGCCGGATTATTCAAGTCCCTGACGACATAGCCGGTTCGAGCCGGATCGGCACCCAGGGCAAACGGGCTGAAGGCGTTACTCAGATAGCCGCTGCCAAGGAACTGACTTCCGGCTGTCGGTACAACCACATACGGCGGCATCGCTCCACGAGACCCCTGTTCGTGGGCCACCACGCTGCCAAGACTGGGGTAAACCAAAGCAGGGCTGGGGCGGTATCCCGTGAACATACTGTGCTCACCCCGCTGATGGTCAACCTCTGTGTGCGTCATACTCCGGACAATTGTCAGCTTGTCGGCCACAGTTGCGGTTTGCTGCATGTGCGAACTGAACTGAACGCCGGGAACTGATGTCGAAATGGGATCAAGGATCCCGCGGTACTCGACAGGCGCATCCGGCTTTGGATCAAAGCTGTCCATGTGGGCGAAACCGCCCTGCAGGTAAATGTGAATGACAGATTTGGCTTTCGCCGCCGGTTCCACCGGAGATTCGTCGGACCGCTGCTGCGCCTGCAATCGAAACAATTGCCCAAGGCTCAGGCCAACGCCGCCCAGCCATCCGGCGTGCAGCCAGTTCCGGCGACTTCCTCGGACCGAAGGACTGACATCAAAACGCGATAGACCCGGAAAATTTGTCGTCATTACAGGAATCCTTAAAGGTATTTGAAAGGGAACTACGGGCCAGCCAGGAGACGTCAGCAGCCTTCATTTTTCCGGGGTACGCACAACCTCGGACACTCGAGACGGCAGGCTGTACTCCACCACCAGTCGCGGACGCTGCGACACGTCATCGAACTCGGACGCATAAAAGTCCCAGCCGTTGCCGCCGGTGTTCAGAAAAACCCACCCCTGATTGGGCTCACCACCGACCCATGTGCGAACAGTATCAGTGACGTCAAACACAATTTCGGACGAGTTGGCTGCGATCTTTCCAAACGTGAATGCGTCTTTATGTCGGGCTGCTTCCATACCGTCGGCAGAGATCCCGGAAACCATCGACGACCATGTCACCGATCGGTCGAAGGGCACAAGCATGCGATGCAGGTTGACTGTACTCCCCTGGTCAAAGGCGGAAACCAGCAAACGGGCACTGTGAATTGTGGCCTGCGGCGGAACCTGAGCTTTTCCCTTGCCAATGATCCCGTCGAATCGCAGCACACACTGACTTTCCCCGCCATCATTGTCCGCATCCGTGGACGAGTTGGGATTGCTTTCCAGAATTGTATGCGGAGCCAACGCCCAGATTTCCGAATCCACAGTGCCGGAATATCCATCAACGCCCTGCTGAAAGGAGATCGTCACTTTCTGCAGCACTGCACGGGAACGCGGCGTTGCTGAATCTTCACCCAGGCAAAGTGCGTCGGTTAGCAATACCGTGGCCAGAAGACTGCCGCAAAAAACACGGATAGGAAACATCTGAAGCGATCCTTCTGAAGAGAGCATGTTCTGGATTTCTCAGACTGAGAGAGTCACCAGCCAAAGTGGCTCTGACCCTTTACTTTTGGGAATTCGACATGGCAACAGGCAGCGACAAACTTCAGAGCAATATCAAGCGGCAGCAAGCCCCTGCCGCTTGATGGCTCTGAGGCATGAGTCAGAGACCTACTTCAGCGCCTCTGAAGCTTTCTTTGCAGGTTCGCTCTGAACAGCAGGTCTGAGTCTTTCCGGAGTATCGGGCACTCGTTCCACCATCGTGTTGGTCCCGTCACTCTGACGATTCAACTGGAACGCGTCATAAAGTTCTCCGGTGGCCGTGTACGCTTCAAAGCTCAGACACTCACCGTCCACATGAATAATCTGATACAGCTGAGTATCTTCGGCCTGCCGTGGCATAAACGGATGCCGCTGCAGGTTATACATCTTGGGTCCGCTGACCGAGACCACGTAGACCGTGCCGGAGAAGGTGTCCTTCACATTGACACCGGCGGCTACGTTGGCCGTTGCGACGGGCGTTGCCAGACCTGTTCGTCCATAGGTATGGTCATGCCCCTGCAGGACCAGATCAACACGATGACGATCCAGCACCGGTTTCCACAGAGCTCGCAACTGTGCGTTGTCCCGATCTTTTCCTGTGGAAAACAGAGGGTGGTGGAAGGTGCAGATGACCCACTTCTCCTGATTTTCAGCCAGAACCTTCTCCAGCCACTCGACCTGCTCCTGCTGCTTCTCGTTGCTGTTCAGGCCAATAATTCGCACGCCCTGATACACCAGAGTGAAGCAGGTTTCCTCAAGTCCCTGCGGTCCGTTTTCCGGAAGGGTAAAGGATGGTCTCCAGTGATGCGAAATTCGGCGCGTCGTTTCGTTCACCTTTGCCTGTTCATGGTTTCCCGGTATCGGAATACTCGGAATCATGGCATTCATCCATGCACCTGCCCCAAACCATTCAGCCCATTCTTCATCCGCTTCGGCGTTGTTAATCAGGTCTCCCGCGTGAATCATAAAAGCGGCCTTTGGTGCATCAGACCATGCCGCTCGCAAAACACGTGACCACTTTGAGCGAATATCGTTCTGGGCATCACCAAAGTACATAAACGAAAACGCTTTTGGCTTTTGTGAGGCAGTGCGGAACTGAAACCATTCGCTCCAGTTCGCGCCATCGCCTACTCGGTAAGCATATAATGTTTCCGGCGACAGATCTGCAAATGTCACCGAATGAAAGTGAGCCGTACTGAGATTTGAAGTCAGCGGCTCAGACACAGCCGCCAGTCTTCGCGAGGATTTTTCAAGATCCGGTCCCGGATCTGCAACCACAATTTCTGCAACAGCCTGAGTCACAGCGGCTGAGGTGCGCCATGTGACAGACTGCGTTGTGGCCGGATCGCCTTTCCAGGTGAGAATGATTCGATCAGGAACCAGAGTGGGTTTGTATTGCTCTGCGGGAAGCACTTTTGCTGCGGGGCCGGGAACCGCATCCTGAGCCATCGCTGAGCCGGAGTACAACATGGCCAGACCAAGCAGGCCCTGGGGAACTCTACTGTTTTTGATCCACGGGCTGTTCTGAAATTTCATCATTTGTTGAGTTCTTTCAACATAAAAAATGTCTGAATGGGCGGGAATTACATTGACGTCGAGTGTTCTTCTGATCTCAACCTCGGCCAGGTACTAGAGGTGCCCCGGCAAAGGGGCTGACGCTTTCTGACTCAGAAATCTTAGTGTGCTTTCAGCGACGTTTTCGTGACACAGGATCCACTTCTCCGTAAGTCCTTGCGGCGACTGAGTCGCAAGGTTGACTTGTGGATCAATCAGCAGTTGCGGAGCCCTTCCATTGAGTGACGCCCTGGCGACAACATAAACCTCCGGAAAGACTCCCGTACGATCGGAATGAACAACCGCAAGGTGTCGTGCGAATTGCAGGATCATTTCCGGATCCAGAACAAACCGCGCGGCCTGCTCAGGATTCAGCAAGCGACTGTAGTCCGCTTTCCAAAGCTTTCCGTCTGCAGGATTACGCATGGAGAATTCGGCAGTGCCGATCTTTCCCCGCAGCATCATCCGCCATGAAAAAAAATGTCCGCGTTCTGTCCAGTTGGGATTTCCTTCCAGCAGGTGTGATCGCAAAGGCCACAAAACATGAAATAGACAATACGCAGCAAGCAGGACCGCCTGACATCGCCACAACGCAGGCATTGGTTGCGCGGCGGAAGCAGGCTGTTCGACCGAGTACGCTGCAGCGTCGGCGTTGTCACCCATTGACACCGTACCTGCAGGCCGAATTTTGGGCAGGTCCGCAGGCTCAGCCGACGTTGCTGCAGACAGGACACGAGACCAAAACAGGACGTAGACTTTCTTTGGCCAGTCGGGGCTGAAAAAAATGGTCGATGCCGCCAGCATCAGCCACGGAAACACATGGATCGGAAACAGCCACGCATTCGTCAGATGGAACAGTGTCATCGCGACGATGGCAGCAACTCGTGTCCTTCTGAAAAGCAAGCCTGGCACAATCAACAGGTCAAACAGCAGGCCTCCCCATGCAAGGCATACTGTGGACACATCCAGTAGCCCTGAGTCCTGATCAAGCCCCATGCGGTGCATCAGCATCAGCCGCATTGGAGTCCCCTGAAGCCAATCCGTTTCAATCTTCGCAAGTCCACCAAAAATGTAGGGCAGTGCCACATGAAACCGCAGAAGAAACACGGCCAGAAACGGAACTGTTCGAGGGTGCGATTCGTCACTTGCCTCAGCATCAGCCGACCAGCAGCGACCAACCGGCAGAATGGCCATCCACCAGCACAGAAGCAGCATCAGGTAATAATGATTCTGGTAACTGGTGCGATCTATCAGAAAGAAATGTGTGAACGCGAAAGCCGCAACCACTGCACTCAACCGGGTTGCCAGACCCGCTGCCAGTGCCAGGCCACTGAAGGCGATGATCCAGAACTGAATCACAGTCCCATTCCCGGGCCATGGTCTAACCCATGCGAACCCCGGATAAGTAAAATGAAATCGGCCAGGTTCACACAGTATTTCTGCGCGACCGCTGATCAGATAATGAATAGCCCAGAGACTGATGGTCAGGCCAAGACTGATTCTCAGCACCGCCACGCTCTGGCCAGCCACCGGCTGACGGAATGATTTAATCGTGGACGAAAGGCAGAACGCCTGAGGCACATGCGTCCCCAGCATCGCCTGAGAGGTGTTCATGAGATCGACCATCCACATTGAACGGTATTTCCGATAGATCGCATAGAATTCAGTACAACAGTGCTGGTGTTATTCCGGATCCGAAAACACATCCGGCGCAGGTTTCGATTTCTTTTGCTTCACCGGAACGATGACCTCAAACGTGTTGTCCTGCCCCTCCTTGATTTCCACCTCCATCAGCGGCGTAATGTCATCCGAATGGCAGTTGCAGGGATGCCCGGGATCGGGTACGGCAGTCACAATATGCCTGCCGATAACAGCGCCGTCACCATCGCCGTAAGTTGACATAACAAACCGGCCATCTTCGCCAGCAAACGCAAAACCGGGTTTCCCAATGATTGCAGTTTTTGACCCATCCACTGGCTTGGGATTGAACTGAACCTTTGCAAACGGCACAGGTTTGCCTTCGCACAGAACAACTCCACTGGCATCAGCGACAGGAAACTCCTTCAGCCCGCCAGAACATCCAGTGACAGAAAGAAACAGCAGAGTAACAAAACGTTTCATGACAAACCGCCTGAAGGAAAATTGCTGCGAAATGTCCGTCATCTTCGTTCCTTAAAGATGACGGACTCACAAAGGAACTCTGCCTATCAGAAATCGCCAATCACCATCCCATCTCGCTTGTCGTGCAGATAGTCGTAAGTCAAAACATCAATATTTTCGGTGATGAACCGCACCGAACCATCGCCAAGGCAAAACTGAGCTCCGCCAGAGTGATAGCTGAACGCGTTGTCGTCATTGACAGCCAGCGCCATCTTCTGGAAGCCACATCGCGCGTTAATCACGCTACCCCAGCGTCCATTGATGCGGACGGTTTCATCCTGGCCAGCGCCATGCGAACCCATCCAGATTGGCCAGTCCATCAGGAAGTGCGTGCCAGTGACAAGCGGAGTCACGCCACGCTGACTTGCAGAAACCGTTGTGGTGACATAACTGGATTCGCCGACCAGAATGGTATTGCTCAGCCCGTCGGTGACATCACGAAACTTCACTCCGCCGTACTCGAAGTTCTTGTGCATCATTCCGTAGTCGCCGGAATTGGAACCACCGGCAGCTTTGTAGTTGCTGGTCGCATACCCAGCTCGATCCGGAGTTCGATGCGTCAGAGACTGACTGCCTGCGGGAGCTCCCGCAGGCAGAAATGTGACTGGCGCAACAGCTGGCATCGCTGACGAGGGGCACAGGTAGAACGGAATCACCGTCTCCCCACCGGGTATGACCGTGGAACCCGGATAATATCGCTCACGAATCGCCTGGACTCCCATCACCCCCGGCTGCCCCTGCGGATTGATCCGCTGATAAAGATTGGCCTGCTCGACATATGGCAAAATGGAAACCATCCACCCAAACCCATCGTCCTGCAGCAGCGGATCACCCAATGGTCCGGAACCCCACAACGCATGGGGCAGAACTCCATAGACACCTTCATAGTTGTGCAGCGCCAATCCCAACTGTTTCAAATTGTTCTTGCACTGTGTGCGTCGAGCAGCTTCGCGAGCCTGCTGGACAGCGGGCAGCAGCAGCGATACGAGGATTGCGATGATCGCAATCACCACAAGCAGCTCAATCAGCGTAAATCCAGGTCTTCGGCGAGTAAGTCGCATAGTCTGATACTCCAGATCACTGTGAAATGAAGGACACAGCCCGTCTGCTACACCAGACAGGCTTCATGAGAGTTAATTTGCAATGACAGACCGCAATACTGTTCAGCACAACGGACATGGGGCCCACTGGATCACCAGCGACAGAACTTTCAGACCGCCGAATGTGCCTGCGATCTTCCTGTCGTGTGTCTCTAGTCTCACTTCTGCGTTGAAGAATTGGTTAGGACAGTGTGAGGAATTGATGAGTGCAAAAAATTCCTGAATACTGTTCGATCATCGGTGTCTTAAAACGTTCGCTGTGCATCGTTCCAAAATTACCGCAGGGCTGTGTGTCGGCTCTTATTCGGACAGTACTGTCGTCTCTGTGTTGAAGAATTTGTTAGGGCTGCGTGAGGATTTGATGAACAGAGAAAATACCTGATTGGGGATCGTTCAGTGAGAGAGCAAATCGTTCACAAAGCGTCGCGCAGGCAGAAAGTAATCCTCTGACTTCTAAACAGCACTCGCA
>CAIQIE010000025.1 GCA_903871805.1 uncultured Planctomycetaceae bacterium
CGAATGGGATTCAGGTCCACATACGACATGCAGGCCGCTATGGCCATTTCATCCAGCAGTGGCTGAGCCTTGTAGCGGGATTCCCAGAAGTGCCCACGCACTTTGTCTTCCCGGTTCGCTTCCTTCGCAATCGGCTCACACAGACACTTCATAAACCACGACAAATTCGACAGCCGCCGACGCTTTTCCTTCATCCCGTTGGGACTGTTGTTAATCTTTGCCAACTCCTCTTCGGTAGGTTCCGCAGGCGATTTGTCTTTGTTTTTTCGCTTCGGAAACAAATTCCACCAACGGCGAGCCACATCTTCGTCGGACCATGGCGTGACCACATCCGGCCGAGTTCTGACCACCACATGCAGATGATTGCTCATCACGGCAAAACCCAGAATATCCACGGCAAAGATACCTGCGAGAAATTCCAGCCGCTGGCGAATCCATTCCCTGCGATGCGAGTAGTCTTTTTTCGACTGGCGATCCTTCCCGCACAAATGCGTCCTGCGGACACAGCGGTTGACAACATGGAATACCTGAATTTCCCTGTCCGCAATGATCTCTCGCCGATTCACCCGTGGCATACCTTTGGCTCCGCAAAGAAGTGGCAGGACCTGTCAAAAAGAATTGTAAAAAGACTTGCTTCTCCTGTCAAGGTGCATGGCACCGCGAGACGGCAGGATAGCTCGCGACCATGCCGCCCATCTCGCCAAAAACACCCCACTCTCAGGTTACTCAAATCCTTTCTCCGAAAGAGCAACCTCCTGGATTAACACAGAGTCAAGTGTCGCAAAATGATGGTAAATACGGCGCCGTCTTCATTGTCTCGCGTATCTGTCTGTGGGTGAACGTCAGCGACGGGTGCGTCTGATTCAGTTGCGAAAAGGGACATTCTCGTTGCGTATTTTGGGAAGCGTCCGAGTGGCTGCGTGACACTGTCGGGCTGCCCTGGTAACCTGTCAGGAGGAGATCCTTTTTGCGGTCGCTGTAGCGAACGCAAAATCGCAGACGGCTCTGATCGTTTTCCACTGACATTCGCAATAGTGCCTCCGATGACAATACCAGACCTCATGCAGAACCTGAATCAGCGTGCAGCCGAGTTGATGAACATGGCAAAGTCCAGGGCGTCCTACCTGGGCATTCAACGAACGCTCGTCGAAGGAGCGGAGATTCTGGACTTTGGGGTCAACGCGGCGGGTGGTCTCGAGGCGGGACTGCTGCTGTCTCGCATTTGTCTGTCGGACCTTGCCGATGTCAGCCTGGCACCACCGAGTGGTGATCTGCCGCTGCCTCTGGTCTGTGTGCGAACGGATCATCCGATCGCCGCGTGTCTCAGCAGCCAATATGCCGGCTGGAAGATTCAGACCGACGACTACTTTGCGATGGGTTCCGGTCCGATGCGGGCACTTTCCCGACGCGAAGATTTATTCGAGCATCTGCCGGAGACAGAAAATGGGCAGTCGGCCGTAGGCGTACTGGAGGCGGGACAACTTCCGTCGGTGGCCGCGGTCAATAAGATCCGCAGTGATCTTCCCACGGATTGCACTCTGCAACTGGCAGTGGCTCGCACGGCATCACAGGCTGGAACGCTGCAGGTTGTCGCGCGATCTGTCGAGACCGCCCTGCACAAACTGCATTCCGTCCATTTTCCGCTGGAAGCCGTTGTCAGTGGCATGGGCGTTGCGCCACTGCCACCTGTGGCCAAAAATGATCTCCATGGCATCGGGCGTACGAATGATTCTATACTTTACGGAGCGACCGTCAGTCTCTGGGTGCGATGTGAGGATGACCTGATCAGTTCCATCGGGCCCCGCGTTCCATCAGGCTCGTCTGCATCGCACGGACAGACTTTTCTGTCTCTGTTCAAGGCCGCCAATCACGATTTCTACGCGATGGATGCTGCCCTGTTCAGTCCGGCTGTGGTTGTATTCCACAATCTTCGCAGCGGCAAAACGTTTCGCTTTGGGACACTTGTTCCGCAGTTGCTTCACGAATCCTTCGGGCTCTGACAGACTCCCTCAGCTTCTTCGGTAAGGATCTCGCGAACAGCATGGATGCAGGTATCCAGCTGTTGCTGAGAAGTGTACAAATGCGCCGAGAGTCGCAGAAAACGATGGCCATTCCATGAGCCTGTCAGTACCTCTGCGCCAATGCGTTCCCGAAGTTTCGTCTGCAACGCATCCGGATGGCCATGATAACCTGGTTTCCAGCCGGCAGTCTGCGGCAGCTCCACGGCTACCATACTGACAAAATCGGATTCATCAGGTGTGCAGAATGGCCCGACTCCGGGAATGTCCAGCAGTTGCCGTCGTGCGATGGTCATCAGTTCGTGCGAGTATCTGCGGTATTCGACAAGTCGTTCCGGATTGAAAAATTTTATGGCATCCGCCAGTGCCAGCAACGGCGCGGGATCGCGCGTGCCAAGCCACTGAAAGCTGTCTTTCCAGGAAGGCGGTCTGCCGGCAATACTTCCTCCCCAGCTGACGACTGGCGTCTTCAGGGTTGAAATGTGCCGAGGGTGAACCCAGAGAAAGCCGCTGCCAAACGGACCACACAGCCATTTGTGTCCACTGGCACAGTAAAAGTCGCACCCCAGTTCGTTCATGCTGATATCCAGCATGGCCAAGGCATGAGGACCATCCACGCAGACGGGAATTCGATGGCGGCGGGCCATCTGGCAGATCTCTGCGACTGGCAGAATGCAGGCTGTGGCCGATGTGACGTGACTAACCACAATCAGGCGGGTACGAGATGTAATCGCAGCTTCGATGGCTTTTACCGTGTCCGTCGTGTTCGGGGGAAACGGAAGTACCGCCACCGTGGTGCGGGCTCCAGCCGCTCGGCAGGAAGCCTGCCAGATATTCTTCACAGCACCATATTCATGATCTGTCAGAAGAATTTCATCGCCTTCCGACAATGGCAGGCTGGACGCGACAATGTTCATCGCCACCGTGGCATTGTCAATCAGAACCAGCCGATCCGGCTGCGTTTTCAGAAACGCGGCAACGACGGCCGTGGATTTCTCCAGCTCCACTTCCATTTCACGGCAGAAAAAACGCATGGGCTGTTGCTCCAGCCGCCTGCTCCAGTATTCGCGTGCTTCGCGAACAGGGCGTGGAGAAGGACCGAAGGATCCATGGTTCAGATAAAGACTGTCCGGGTCAGAATCCCAGAGTTCTGCCAGTGGATGAGTGGTTGTCATCAATAGATTTCTACGGCAAATTTCAGAATGGGAAAACTGATCAGACGGATACGGAGCTAACGTGCTTGTGCGTCGGGGCGGTGCGTCTGTCGTTAGAGGGTTTCCAGAAAAGCACCGACCTGTCCTGCCAGTTCAGAGCGAACCTGCCAGTGCAGCAGGTGTCCAGCCGTCGGGAAGTCAATTCGCACCGGGTCAGACATCAGTTGTGAAAGGGTGATGGCGTCGTCTTCCGGAAGCATACCACCTTTTGCCGTGTCCCCGCGCATCAGCAGGGCCGGACAGCGAATCGCGCTGAAAACGGCGTGATAGTCATAGCCGATCTGCCATTGATCCTGCAGGATACTGTCCATCACAGCGGGATCCATGTCGCGCGCACAGGTTGCAGAGAAACGCAGGGAAACCGCGTCACGAACATCGCGAATCCGCATGACTCGCCCGTCAGACCAGGACTTGACGACTTCGTTACCGAAGCTGGCGGTAATCTCCGGAATGGAAAGATCGGAACGGCCGGCCCAACTACGCATCGCTTTAAATGTTGGATAGTACTGTGTTTCTTTCAGGCCAGCCCAGAATGCCGAGGAGGGTGGGTCTTCCAGAACGACTGCCCGGACCATCTGCGGACGAAGAGACGCTGCTGCGGCAGAAACCAATGAACCCAGAGAATGCCCATAGAGAACGACCGGTTTGCCGATCGCGTCAATCGCCGCTGTTGCATCCCGGACATAGTCCACGATGCGGTAGGCCTCATGCGCCCGGCCGGATGCTCCATGTCCGCGAAAATCGAGCGTTCGAATACGAAATCGTTCCGGCAGCATCATGGCGAAGGACGAGAATGTTCGGCCCGCACGGCCAACTCCGTGCAGCATCAACAGGTTGTCTGTTCCGGATGTTCGCAGATCAAACATGCGAACCCCGACGCCGTCTGCTGTCGTGATCACCTGCGGATTCATACCTATTCTCTTCCTCTTCTGATGATTTTGTGATCAGTTTTGTGCGAAAAGTGGCAGACGGCAGTCGCGGCGAATACCGGCTGCATTCAGCCCACAGGATCCTTTGACGGCCCCGCGCGAATCCCGACTTTTCCATCGCAAAATCGACGACACGGTCCACCGAAAATCCAGACCTCGAGTCGTTGGCAACAGACGGGTCAGTCCGCATAGCGAACGGGATTCCAGTCCTTTGATAATTCGCAGAGCCTGGCGAGGACTTCACGATCTTCGCTGCAGGCAACAATTCCCGGATAACGCAGCATGCCGGCCCGATGATCCATCCAGAGCGATCGATAATGCACTGATTCCCCGTTGTGAACCCAGACCGCATCACCTCCACGAACTCGTGCAATGTGCATGGAAACCGGAAAGTCATAAATGTTGGGGGAATGAATCAGCGATCCGATGTAGTCACCCGAAGACATCAATGGATAAATACTTCCCTGCATCTCGTCAGACGTTCTTCCAGCCAGAGTTCCTGCTTTCCAGGGAATCGCATCCACCTCACGCGCCCGCATTGGATCACGGTGCTGAAAGCCGATCAGATAGATGCCGGGTCCTGGCTCCGCACGCGGTGCCGTCACATCCGGCAGAGAATCCAGAACCATGCGCGCGGGTTGTTCCGGATTATCCGGTCCGCAGACGATTCGATTCTGAGTCACTTCGACCCAAATACCCTGTGGGCCCATGTCCGGCGCAAATACCAGTGAGTACAGTGGCGTGGAATCGTCGTGAAGGTGACAAATGATCGAATAGCCATTCCCGGTCTTATCCCGATACTGCTTTGTTCCATCAATCGGATCGATGGCAATGGACAAAGGGCCGTCAGCGGAAAATCGTTCCATGTCCCCGGTGGCTTCTTCGCCTTCAATGCGGCAGGTCCGCAGGATGGGATCTGCATCTCTGAGAGCCGCGATCAGCAGTTCCTGCACTGTCAGATCCGCCAGCGTCAGTGCATCTGTATTGGCGTTGCCCGAAGATTTTCCTTCAACGGCAATGTTGTACTGACGCATACGCTTTGCAATGGCGCCACCCCATCTCATGACAGATGGAAGACTTTGCTGAAGTGCCTGAATAATCCGTGATTTTTCCACAGGGTAAGGATCCGTGCTGGTGATGCGGACAACCTTTGGCTGCCCCTATGTGATAGTCGGGTGTTTATGAAAGAATTGTGGTTAAGGAGCGCCGCGATCGTGTTCCGGAACGGCCTTCAGTCTGCAGTCTCAGGGTCACTGCTGTCCTCGGCACTTGCTGCTTCTGGTCTGGCGTGTGGTCGCACCGGATCTTCGATTCGTGAGGAGTACCAGCGACCAGCCGCATGTCCAGTCAGCACGCCAGCAAGATATCCAATTCCCGAAGGGTCACCAAGTGCACCACCGACGTAACTGCCATAGGCCGGATACAGCAGATTGTAGGCCTCGCGCTGAGATGCTGCGTCACCATAGGTTTTGTAGTAGGTCAGGGCGTCTTCGGTGGCGCGCGCTTCATGCAGCAGCGGCACACCGGGAATCAGGTAGACTGCCGCCCAGGTCCCTTTCCATTTTCGTTTGGCAAAGTCTTTGGCATGGCCACCTTCGTGCACCGCGATCGCGGGCGCGTCCGAATACACGTGAATGGTGTTCGTAAATGGATTGTAGTGATCGCCCCCGAATAGTCGGCCCGGGAAAATGGTCTCCCCCGCTACGCTTAGCGTTCCCAGGGTGTATCGCCAACCGGCACCGACGGATTTGTTGGCCACAAGTCGCTGCCAGTCATCCGCAGGAGAATACTGATTCAATCGAACTTTGACGGAGTCCAGTTCGTTAGCCCGCAGGTAGCCGGAGATTTCTGCTTCTGTACGCGAACCCACCCGATGGTTTTCGACTCGGCGATCAAACAGGATGATCTTCGCAGGGATTCCCCAGACCCAGCCGAATCCGTCCAGGAACGCGTTAGGTCGCCCGCGCTCAATCTGCGTCGTTGTGATTTCGGCGAGCTCCGGAGACGAGTAATACACTGCCGATGAGCCACGAGTATATTGGGGAGCCGCACAGCCAGCGCTGACAGACGTCAACAGCAGGCAAAGCACAACAGCAATTCTGGAGGGGGCTAAACAGGCAACCGCCGATCGGTCCGGTGATCGATGTTTGTTTGCAGTCGTCATGGGGTCGGAGATCTCCCCGAGGATGCTTTGGTTACAGGAATCCATCCCGATGGAAAGAACCATTCGAGAGAAGCAGGCGAAACAAAGGCCGGATGCTGCGGGTACAGCTGTGCCTCGCACACAAATTGTTCGGTAGTGTCCCGTGGCATGTCAGCGATCGACAGGAATAACGGTCCGTCGCCAGTGCAGACTACGACTTTTTACGGGGTCCGGACAAGAGGAAGTTGGGAACTTCTGCTGATGGATGACGGACCTGAACAAACCGCGGGAATTTCCCAACGACGTGGTCAACGGAAAGAGCACGTATTCCGGGGGTTTCCAGACACCTCAGTCGGAATGTCGACCAAAGACAACGCAGGCGTTATGGCCACCAAAACCAAAACTGTTTTTCATAGCGTAACGAATAGCGAGGTTTCTGGGTTCATGCGGAACGTAGTCCAGATCACAACCTTCATCGGGGTTATCCAGATTGATCGTGGGCGGCGCTGTTTCTTCCTGAATGGCCCTGATGCAAAAGACAGACTCAACACCACCAGATGCCCCCAGGAGATGTCCGATCTGACTTTTGGTACTGGAGACACACAGTGCGTCAGCATGACGACCGAAAACCGTACGAATGGCGTTGGTTTCCGCAACGTCACCCAGCGGCGTGCTGGTTCCGTGTGCGTTGATGTAGTCAACGGCATCCGGCGAAATACCAGCGTCTGCAAGTGCCGACTGCATTGCCCGAGCAGCACCCGTTCCTTTGGGATCCGGTGAAGTCAAATGAGTGGCGTCTGAAGACAGACCGTATCCGACGACTTCCGCCAGAATCGTGGCACCACGTTGCAGGGCGAAGTCACGTTCTTCCAGAACCAGAATTCCGGCACCTTCGGACAGAACAAATCCATCTCGATCCCGGTCGAACGGGCGACTGGCCTCCTGCGGCGCAGAATTGCGAGTGGACAACGCTCCCATCCGAGCAAAACCGGCAATGCCCATCGGTGTGAGCGCCGCTTCAGTGCCTCCGGTGATCATGACATCTGCCATTCCGATCTGAATCAATCGAAACGCATCACCAACGGCGTTGGTACCCGACGCACAGGCCGTACAGACTGCAGTATTTGGACCTCGCAGCCCCCAGCGGACGGAAATATTTCCGCTGGCTGCGTTGATGATCAGTTTTGGAATCATGAACGGCGAGATACGCTCGGGCCCGCGATCGAACAGGACCGAATGCTGCAATTCAATCTCGTCGAGACCACCAATCCCGCTGCCGACAAGGACTCCGTAGCGATACGAATCCCCAAGAGTCAAATCGATAGCGGCCTGCTGAATTGCCTTCTCTGCGGCGACCAGCGCAAACTGAGAGAACCTGTCAGCTCGCCGCAGGTCTCTGGGATCCATTTCAAGATGTGACGTAGCGTCGAAATCCCGAATTTCACCGCCGAATCGGACTTTGAAGTCACGACAGTCAAATCGCTGAATCGTTCCGACGCCGCTTTTTCCACGGCACACTGCTGCCCAGACGTCGTCCAGTTCGCAGCCAAGCGGGGTGACAACGCCAAGCCCTGTCACCACTACTCGACGGCGTGACATAAACTTCAGCTCACGGAGCAAAAAACTGCTCGCAACTTCGAAACCAGGCCAGACACACTGACGACAGAGAAACCCGGTCGTCAGGCATCACTGAAGCTTCGGAAGTGCGAGCGGATAATCAGGACTTTGACTTCCCACTGATATAGTCGATCGCATTTCCGACCGTCTTGATCTTGTCGTAATCTTCGTCCGGAATCTTCACGTCAAACTCGTCTTCCAGAGCCATGACGAGTTCCACAATATCAAGCGAGTCTGCTTTGAGGTCGTCCACAAAGGAGCTTTCTCGCGTAATTTCTTCTTTTGGAACGTTCAGTTGCTCACCGACAATTCCAATTACTTTTTCTTCAATCGACACAGGTACTTTCCTCCAGCGAAAACAGGCACCCAATGACTTTTGGTGTCGTTCATTCGGTCATCCGAGGAATTGTTCCGGTTGTCTGCTCCATATGCAGACGACACCCGGTCCACGAACTGAGGGGAAGATATACAGGTTTTACCAAACTGTGTAAACCCGTCCCTGCCAGACAAACTTCCCCAGTTTTTCAAGGTTGCTGGAGACTTGCCAGTTTCGAAAGATTGCAAAAATTGCCGTAAAAAACACGATCTTGCAGATGCCGGGGAATTCTTTAAGGGGCCACACCGACCACGTTGCCGGCGAAATGGCACAAAGCTGACGGAAATTTCGTTGGAAATCCCCGGCCTCAGGAATGGCCCCAAACCACAACCCCTGACTTTTCGACCTCGAAAGGTGACCACGGGCACGGCAGAAGAGCACGTCTTTGCAGAAACACCAGCAAAGTACTGCGGTCGTTTGCGGCAGGATTGGCGGACGAATTCGGGTCGGAATGAGTCTGGTCGCAAGACCGACCATGGACGCAGAAGTCAGTCTGGATGACAAATGCAGATCCCCTGATTTATAAGACATTTGAAATGCGTGGCCACAATGCAGTTCGCGTTCTGTCTCGGTCAGTTCGCCGAAACACTTATGCACCTCCCCGCTGGCTTGGTGACGGCGAAAAATTGAGGGATTGGGCTCATCTGTCGCCGAGCATCAGTTTGGCCCGGGCATCAACATGGCTCAAACTTTCCTGAGACCTTACAGCGCTTTCATTCTCCGCAATCGCAAGGAACTCCCTTCGGACTTTGCGAAAAGCCTGCTCCCTCCAGCAGTCGCGATCTGAAGGCCGTGTGAATAGCAAGTTCGCCGCAAGTGTTTCCAGTAACCTGACCGCCGGCACTCAGCTGAAATGGCCGCCTGATTTCTATGGTCTTTTCCTTGTGGCGTTCGGCGTACATCGGCCTCAAAATTCCGGATTGCCATTTCGTTTTGCTCTGTTATTTGCTGACAGCGAGCGCTATGACAGCGGCGTGACAGGGACGCTCAATACGCAGGCGATGACTCTTTCCGGGGCACCTGAAACTGCAGGGGAGTCCATGAGTGACGAACTTGCACGAATTCTGCTGACAGTGAAATTCGATCCGGTTGGTGAATCCCGAGCGAACAAACTGCCCGCCAACGCTTGCGAAGGTGCGTTGTCTGCCGACAAACAGGCCGAGATTGATGCGCATCTGCGAGTCGGCCGAATCATGGCAGGCCTGCGGCTTCGGGATCGAAAAACACTGGGCCGTAAGGCATGAAGCAGTCGCCGTCGATCAGGGTTTAATGAGCGTAGCCGCGGCACATCCGAGTCTCCCCTGTAGGCCGCTTTGAACGCGTGGCTTCCATTTCAAGTCGATCGCGGGCCCTGCTGCAAAAAGTGGCTGACTAAATTCGCGTGGTGGATACGGTCTCCGTGGCGGCCTCGCACCGAGGCTCGCTGTGCAGGCGGCACCAGAAGCCGTCCTTGCCTCTGGCACAAGGCTGATCGCAAATCCCTTCCTAAAAACACTTTAGGGATTTAGGTGCCAGGCACCTTGTGTCTGAGTGCCAGGCACCTTGTATCCGAGTGCCAGGCACTTTTTTGGGGGAATACGCGAGAGTGTTTCGAGGATTCACCGGGAGAGAAAAGGCAGAATCCTCGCCAGAAAGCGCACGGCCGGTTCTGTTAGCAGGATCAAGAGGATGGTCCAGGCGGGATGTCGGGGAACACAAACTGGGGAAGGATTCTTCAGTTGCTGATTGCAGCAGCAATGAATGCCGTTCAGAATGCGTGTTTCCGTTCGGCGTTCTGAGCGACATCGCGCCGGGCTGTTTCCGCTGACTGCTGATTGGAACTATCTGGAATTTTTTGGAAATGTTCTGCCGGAGCTTAACCCTATGCTGCTTTCCCGCCTGTTGTTGACATTCGTCTCGATCTATTCGTTGACTGGTACAGCGACTGCGCAGCAGTACACGGATCTGCTGAAGGGCCGTAGTATGTCGCAGTGGATGCTGCCCAGCGGTGAGGACGTCCAGGCGGGCTGGTCATTTGATCCCGATGGAACTCTGCATCTTGTCGGCAAGGGTGACAACATCATCACGAAGGAAGATTTTGGGGATTTCGATCTGTGGTTTGAGTATCGAATTTCGGCGAAGGGGAATAGCGGGATCAAGTATCGCGTCATGAAATACGGCAATTCCTGGCTGGGTTGTGAGTATCAGATTCAGGACGACTCTGCATTTCCCAACCTGTCGGCTGAACATTACACAGCGTCGCTTTATGACCTGTTTGACATTACCAGTCCGGTTCTGAAGCGAAATTACATCAATGTGGACCAATTCAGTGTGGGACGGATCATCGTTCAGAATCACCGCATTCGCCACTGGATGAATGGCAACCTGATCATCGATGAACGCGATGATTCTCAGCGTTTTACGGATGCAGTGACCAACAGCAAGTTTAAGGGTCAGGAAGGCTTTGGTCAGAACAGTGTTGGTAAGCTGATGCTGACGGATCATGGCAGCGAAGTCTGGTATCGGAATGTTTATATTCGTCGTCTGGACGGTCGCGCGGCGGTCCGGTAGAGGCCGTCGTGACAGGACAACACAAGTCAAACAGCGGCCAGGCAACGGATGGCTTGCGGTGGCTCAATTCTGCATGGATCTGGTGGCCAGTCGGGGCTGGAGCATTCGGATTTCTGGTCTGGGTGCTTGTGCGTCTGTGGCTTGTGTTGCGGACGACGGACAGAAGTTCCGAGGCAATGATTGCGGCTCTGCGAATTTTCTTCGACGAGCTGGGGCCTTCGGGATCGATAGCGTATGTGCTGATCGTGGCGATAGAGGTGGTTATCGCTCCGGTGCCAGGGCTAATACTGTATGCGCCGGGCGGTCTGGTATTTGGACCGTGGCTGGGAGGTCTTCTGGCACTTGCGGGAAATATGCTGGGAGCGGGTTTGGCCTGCGGCTTATCGCGTCGTCTGGGTTATCGCTGGATTGCCCGGATGGATCCGGCTGACCGCACCGGGGAACTTCGTGTTCGTCTGGAGCAGCGGGGATTTCTGGTCATCGCCATGCTGCGCATGAATCCGCTGACATCGTCGGATTTGATATCTTATGCCGCCGGCCTGACCAGTATTCCAATTCGGACCGTGGTGACGGGGACGGGAGTGGGTATTGCGCCACTGTGTTTTGCTCAGTCATGGCTGTCCGATGGGGTTTTTCGAGTCTGGCCGGGCCTGTTCTGGCCGCTCGCTCTGATTACTCCGGTCTATCTGGGTGTCGTCTTTTTTGTTCTTGTTCGACTGAGCCGAGCGAAGTGAGAACCTGTCTTTGCGGCTCCACTGAGCGTAGGGCACAGGTCCAAGGAAAGCCTGATTTTCAAATGGGGCGTTGCGTCCAAGTTCGCTGATAAAGGGAGTCAGCAACAGAAAGACGCCATAGGCCGCCAGCAGTGGGATCATCAGGAGTTTGATTCCGCGTCGCCAGAGTGTCCGTGCGGGCGTGCTTTGACGATTTCCCCGATACCATGCCCAGGCGACAAGAATTCGTGCCGGATAGGTCAGCAGAATAAAGAAGGGTGTTAGTATCAGCAGAGCATCCGTCGGGGGCAGCCGAATTTTGCCGAGATACAGCGGAAAGGTCATCACGTACAGAAACAAGGTTGTGATCATCCATGTCATTGGGGCATTTCGAATGATTCGACGAACTGCCGATATGGAAAACACATCGCGAAACTTCCCGGTCACCACCTGCTGAACCTGAAGCATTGGCAGCCACGCGGCCACGGGAATCATCAGCAGCACGCCCAGAACGGAGAGCAACCCGAATACGGGCTGTTTGCGATCCGGGGCGGAGTAGGCAACAAGCAGGGACGTGGGAATAATCAGCCAGCAGATGGCCCCAAAGAAGGCGCGCAGACCGATCAGAAAATGTTGAATCGGCCTGAGCAGATTCAGGATGGCATTCAGGCCGTCGAAGAAGTCTTTCCGGCCGTCGGAGGTCAGCAGTGAATTTCGCAGCCACTTCAGATTTCGCAGAGGACGCAGAAAGCACGCGGCCGTACTGCCATTGAGAACGCTTAGCAGCAGATGCACGCCGATGACCCACTGCATGATGGTTAGCATCGTTTGAATCTGTAATGTTCCCCGGTGCGTGGGCCCAAGAATCACCATCGCATCGTTCAGTCGTGTGGCCTGAATCCGAAGTGGCACGCAAAACAGCAGAGTAAAAAAGGCCAGTGTCCCCAGTCGGGAGGCGATGCGGAGCAGGGGAAAGCCGTCTCGAAGTCTTCCAGACAGCGCCACGCGCCGCTGTGGTTCGACGAGGTAACCCAGCGTCAGGATATTGAGTCCGGGAATTGCCGCAAGCACGGCCAGAACGAGGACCAGGCAGAGACTTCCGATCGCCAGTTTCAGGGACCACCAGAGGGAACGGAATGGTCGTCGAAAGCCCGGAAAACTGCCGGGCCCGATGTGTTTCAGGCGGCTTTCCAGCAGTTCATGCGAATCTGCACCGGTGTTTTCGGCATGAGAAAGACTCGCCGAAGAACCTGACTCCTTCGGAATGGTCGTGGATTCCCCAGCCACTGCTGTGATTGTCGGCGGGAATTCACCGGGATTGCCGTTGCTCGCTGGATCATCGGACAGGCTCATGCGCACTCCTGTTTGGAAAAACGCAGGCAGGTCTGGATAGTGGTAACGACCTTAGTCGCAGGATGCTGCGGGGCGATTTTGCTCTGCCGACTGGCAGATTTCGTGGGCCCGAGAGCATAACAGGACTCCGAAGGAGAAGCACAGATTTGTTGTTTTTCTGCGCAGGCGTTGCAGCGGCCGAAATCGCAGGATTCGTAATATACACAGTTCGCCACCACGTCGCGCTGCTGCATGTGCCCACTGGCGAGCAGATTGCCAGTACAGCAGTTCCGAAGACCCGGCAAGCGGGGCAACACACTGTGGATAGCCGGGTTGTTCGCCAAATCCCGGGAAATATTCGAATTCCCGCGGTATCTGTTTCCAGGAATTGAATTTCTCTGGCGAATGACTGGCAAATGTGTTTCACTATGAGCCGGCTTCAAGGCGCTCCCCAAAGGATGTATTCAACGTCTCTCAGCGTGGTGATTCAGCATGGTGATTCGGTAACGCCGGCGTTTCCTCCGCTGCAGTCAAACGAACCATCGCAGTGGCGGCACTGGAAGTAGACTCTGAAAATCGTTCGGTAGAGTGACCAAGGGTGTGGATGCTGATCGGAATGTTCCGTAACTACTCCGCCACGCCTCCTCAGCAATTGTCAGGAAACATGCCGTGCGTCTTGCTCACATTTTTTCCATTGCGGTCCTTGTACTGCTGATCACTGCAGCCATTCGCACAGCGAGCAGCGTGAACACGGCGATTGGTCCCCCCGCTGTGGACTCAGAAATTGCAGGGCTGGACGCAGCAGTGGCGCGACTGAACGCCTGGTTTCAGAAACGCTGGGAAGAAGAAGGCATACTTCCTGCGGCACCTGCGGATGAGCTGACTGTGTTCCGCCGCATGTCTCTGGCACTGTTCGGAGCGGTACCATCCCTGGAAGAGATCCGGGCCTTTGAACAGGACACTGAGTCTGGTCGCATACCCCGCTGGATTGCGTTGATGCTGAAGGACCCCCGTTACAGTGACTACATTGCGGATCGTTTGTCACGGAGTCTGGTGGGTGTCGAGCAGGGCCCGTTTATCATCTTTCGCAGAGATCGGCTGACAGACTGGCTATCCGAGCAACTTCAGCGCGATGTCTCATGGAGTCAGATGACACGGGACCTGATTGCAGCAGAAGGCTTGTGGACTGACCATCCCGCGGCAAACTTCATCACGATCGCCCGAATGGAGAACGAGGAGCTGGACGAGAATAAACTGGCTGGACGAACGGTTCGCACCTTTCTGGGCCAGCGCATCGACTGTGCTCAGTGCCACGACCACCCCTTTGACGAACACTGGAAGCAGAAGGATTTTGACGGCCTTGCGGCATGGTACTGTCAGGCCGATGTCAGTTTTGCGGGGGTTTCAGATTCCCCACTGGACAAGCAGAAGCAGCCGGTTGTCTATCGTGTGACACCGCCGGGAAAGGACGTCGCGGACGCTCGTGTAATTCCTCCTGCGGTTCCTTTTCACGAAGAATGGCTGTCCGAAACGGGAACCCTGCGTCGTCGTCTTGCAGACTGGGTGACACATCCGGACAACAAGCGATTTGAACGTGCGATTGCCAATCGAATCTGGGGATTAATGTTTGGAAAACCCCTGCATAGTCCGGTCGATGATCTGCCGCATCCCGAGGGGGCATCGGAAGACGCTCTGGACATTCTTGGGCAGGAGTTTCGTCGTCGGGACGAGCGATTGAGCGTGCTGATTTCCATAATTGCACTTTCGGCCCCATTTCAGTGTTCTTCAGAATCGCCGTCAGTCACTGACGCGGACTATCGCAGGCAGGCAGAATCGTGGGCGATATTTCCGCTGGTGCGATTGCGACCGGAACAGGTAATCGGATCGCTGTTTCAGGCTGGCCGGGTGCGGATGGTCAACCAGAATTCTCATCCACTGACACGGCTGCAGAAACTGACTTTGGAAAATGATTTTGTGCAGGAGTATGGGGACGCAGGAGAGGACGAGTTGATTCCTCAGACCGGCACGATTTCACAGACGCTGCTGAAGATGAACGGTCGCTTTTCGCAGGAACTTGCCAAAGTGGACCTGTTGACGGGACCATCGCAAATCCTGAACCTTTCTGCCGATGATGGATCCATCGTTGATAATGCCTTTCTGATGTGTCTGACGCGTCGTCCGTCGCAGGAAGAGCGACTGACATTTCTGAATCAGCTTCAGGGGTTGCATCACGCAGACGCTGCAGTGCCAGCCAAGGCCATCGATCAGCAACAGCGGGCGGAAATTGTCGAAGATCTGTTCTGGGCCCTGTTCAACAGTCCGGAGTTCTCATGGAATCACTGACAATGGATCGTCGATATCTGCTGCAAGGACTGACGACAGCAGGATTATCTTTCTGTCTTCCCGCGTTGTCTGCCCGAGCGGCACAGCGGCGAGGCTGGGAGCGTCCGCGATCACTGATTGTGCTGTGGATGAACGGTGGCATGAGTCAGCTGGAGACCTGGGATCCGCACCCCGGCACGCCTTCCGGGGGTGAAGTCAAAGATCTGGCGACGACGGCGGCGGATATTCGCATTTCCAGCCTGATGCCGCAGATGGCCGAGCAGATGCATGAATGTCTCCTTCTTCGATCACTGACATCGAAAGAAGGCGATCATGAAGCGGGATCGGCTTTTGTTCGAACCGGATATCGACCTGAACCCACGCTGAAGTATCCCACGCTGGGGTCGATTATCGCTCATGAGCTTCCGCAGCCTGCTCTTGAGATTCCGCCTTATGTAGTACTGACGCCGCGAATTCCGGTGCCGGAAGGGGGTTATCTGGGCAATGAATGGAATGGGTTTCGTGTCTTTCAGCCGGGATCAGGAGTCTCGAATCTCAGCGCCAACGTTTCAGAATCCCGGCAGACGCGGCGACTGGAGGGGCTTGATCTGGTCAGTCGTCAGTTCACCCGACAGCGGGGCTTTGCCGCCGGTGAAATTCTGCAGCAGGAAACCATGGGCCGCGCCTTGCAGATGATGCAGTCCGAACAGCGAAAAGCGTTTCAGCTTGAAGAAGAATCAGAGGCTATTCAGAACGCCTATGGGAGAACAGAATTCGGGCGGGGGTGTCTGGTGGCTCGGCGACTGGTCGAAACGGGAGTGCGGGCGGTGGAAGTGATGCTGCCGGGATTTGATACACACATCTCAAATCATCAGGGGCATATTACACAGTGTCAGATTCTTGACCCCGCCATGGCAACTCTGCTCCATGATTTGCGTCAGAGAGATTTGCTGCAATCCACGATTGTGCTGTGCATCAGCGAATTCGGGCGGACTCCGCGAATCAATCCGGCGGGTGGACGGGACCACTGGCCAGGCTGGTTTTCCTGTGTCGTTGCCGGCGGTGGCTTTCGAGAAGGAGCCGTGATTGGGGCCACGCCATCGGACATTCCGTCCGGCGATCCGCCGATGCCCGAGAACCCTGTCAGCGTTCCTGAGTTGTATGCCACCATTCTGGCACTACTGGGTGTTGATGGCAGGAAGGAGATCATCACACCGATTGGACGCCCCATCAGATTTGTTGATGCACCGCCATCGGAATTAATGCTTCGGGATCCAGGGGTATTGAAAACGCTTTGAACGCTGGTTACCAGATGCAGCAATCGCCGAAAATCCTGCAGCCACAGATTGATGGTAGAACGAACAGATGAAAAATTCTAAAATCGACCTGGAGAAACACACTTCTGGTGACGTAATCAGGTTGGCAAGCTGGAAAATTTCTCTGCCCAGCTCCTTAAATGTGATCATGTGACCATAGTGGTGAAAATTTATTCAGTTTCATGAAGCAAGTTTTGAATATAACGTATCTCAGATGAAGGCCGTCCGTTTACTACTGTTGAATGTCTGGGTTGTCCTTGCGTTGCTGGGGCATTCGGGCACTCATGCGCTTGCGGACTGGCTGGGTGTTTGTTGTCACGTGGTGCCGGCGGTTACAAAGCCCGGAGTGGGTTCTCATGTGGGGTGTGCCTGCCATGCGCACCGAACGTCGTCGCCCGCGGGAAGCGAAAGTTGCCCTAAAGTACCTGCCGACCATAGATCAGGCGACACTCATGATCCGGAAAACTGTCGGCTGTGCGACTGGTTTCTGAAGTTTCAACCGCAGGCCGTTTCGCTGGTCTCGGTATCTTTTCTGTACGCAGTTGATTGGGTTCCAGCCTGGGTTGATGCCGAAGTCGCACCCCAGCAGATCTGCAGTCCATCATCTCGCGGGCCTCCACCGATCTGCTAAGTTGCCGCAGATCGCCATTTATGGCTTCTTCAGCATGCCGCGCGTGAGCCTCTGACGTAACTACTGCTCAGTGTTGTCCTGCTGACACACTTGTGCAAGGCTCGTCTTGTTCCGAGTTATTGCGGTGTGTTTCCTGTTGAGCTCGGTTGCCTTCCGTGTCCTGATGGCGCTTAGATCGTCATCCTCAAATGGCACGTGGAAGGAACGCGCGAACAGTCTGAAAGATCCTGGCTGACGGTGTGTTTGTGGCGGAGATAATTCCATCAATAGCCAATGCTGTCCGAACAGCTGGCACCGCGAGGCGTTGAGGATTCGAGGCAGGCCTGAACCATTTCGATGGCAGTCAGATCGAGTTCCTGCGCCATGATTTCCTCTGCGAGATGCAGGGGCGAATTTCTCAGTTTTAAACGCAGAGCACTGCGCAAACCCGCATACCCTGGATAGCACATGTCAATTGCCAGTCTAAGTGGAACGGTTGGGGCATCGAACGATTGCAGCGGTCGTCAAGAGCCCGTCTCTGATTACATGACAGCCTTACTGCATCGAGTAAATGAGGCCTTGAATTCAGATTTCTGCCCCACGATGAATCGGTGGGTTTACTGGATGAAGGAGCCGATCTGGTGCCTGGCGATGGCGGTTGGGTTGTCGGCGGCGGTTGGGGTTTTTGTCAATCTGCAGGTGTTATTCCTGACGGGCATTCTGTGTGTTTTGGCGATCATGGGCACTGTTCTGCCGTGGCTGACGATTCGTGGTCTGACGTGTCACTTGAGCATAGATCAGCAGCGTGGTCGTGTGGGGCAGCCGCTTCTGGTCCGGTTGCGGATTTGCAATCGTTATCCATGGCCGGCCTGGGGGCTTTCTCTGGTGCGGGGATTTCATGCAGACTGGGACGAGAGTTCACGCGTCGCCTATCGAAACGCGGGAGTTTCACTGGCTCGCGTTCCAGGGTGGTCGACGCTGGAGTTTACATGGACGTTTGTGCCGACAAGTCATGGCCAGTATCCACTTCAGGCTCCGGAGCTTGAAACGGGGTTTCCATTTGGTTTCGTTCGTTGTGCCTGTCCCATCATGACTGAGGGTCGTGCCACGGTTTGGCCGGCGCTGATCAGCCTTGCAGGAATTCCGGACTCTGCCACTGTCATTTGTCACGATGATTCACCCTCGGACAGGTCTGTCGGCGAATTTGGCGACCTGCTGGGGACTCGTTTTTTTCGAAATGGGGATTCTCTTCGCCGCATTCACTGGGCGCAGACGGCGCGACAGCAGCAGTTGATTGTTTGTGAGCGTCAGGCGATGGCACGAAGTCATGTGCGGCTGGTTGTGGACCTGAGTGCAGCGAGCCATCCGGAATGTGGGGCGCGGATGTCTGGTCGCGGGCAGTCCGCGGATCTGGTGATTCGAGCGGCATCCGGAATCTGTGAATCGCTGCATCGTCAGTGCTGTCGCACGGAGTTGCAGATCGGTACGGAGGCGCCGATCAGCGGTGATACGATCCCGCTCTTTCGTCGTCAGATGGATGCGCTGGCCACTGCAGAAGTTCATGAAGCAGACGATGAAAACAGATCTCGTTCCGGACGCTCGACAGGGACATTGACGATTCTGGTGACGACAGCCATTGGACTATCGCGGCAGTCTGTGGGGCGAAGGGACCTGCACATCGTTTGTGTTGGAGAGGATGCTCATCACAAACAGACTTGCGGCATCGCGCAGCCGTGGATACGAGTGACAGACTGTACATCGCTGACGGAGCAGTTGCCTCAGCTCTGGAAAGGTGTTTGCCATGTCGGGTGAATCGGAGGGTGGGCTGCGATACTGGCATCCGGGAGTGAGTTCCGGCAGGCGTCGAGCGAATGTGACTGCTGACGGCGCATCTTCCGCTGGGGTCTCTGCAGGCGACGAGCATAGTGATCGTTCTTTATTGCACTATTTTACAGCGGGGCTGGCCATCATAGCGATGGCGGTATTTTTGATAACGGATGCCGATGGTGGTCGCAGTGAATCGGGTCTCTGGACGCAGATCGTGGCGGAAGCCCTGTTGACGGTGATTCTGACGATCATGGCTCAGCGAAATCGCCAGCTGATCGATGCGCATCCGGCGGTGACACCGCTGCTGATTCTGGTTCCAATTGTCAGTTTACTGTGGGAGCCGACTCAGAGACTGCTGCTGGACAGTGGGCGTCCCTTTGAAATGATGATGATGCATAGTCAGAAGAATCTGATGCTGGCACTGGCAATTGTGGGTCTTCAGCCGGCCGTTCAGCGAATGAGTCTTTTTATTGGGGTCATCCTGTGTGTCTTCAGCGCCGCGATGACTCGTGAACATCGTATCTACTGGATTGTTGCCGGGTATGGGTTTTGTGCTGTCAGCTGGTTGATACTTGGTTACTGGAGTGGGATTCGCGTCCGCATGCTTCGAGAACATGCGCAGCGTCTGCCTTTTCAATGGCTGGTGGCTGGACCGGCGATTGCGTTGCTTGCGGCAGCAGCGACGATCGCTGGTGGACGCAATGAGTTGTCGTCTTTGCGGGGATTCTTTCCGGGGTCTGGTGGCGAAGGCGACTACGATGAATACTCGCGCGACGGTGTGAATGACGGCGACGCACTGGTTGCCGGCAGGGACGATATTCGCAGCTTTGGTCCCATCGATGAGGCACCAATGGCCGATTCAGAGAAGCCTTCGCTGTACGATGTCATCAATGATCGATTTGACGAGCCGCTGCGGAAGAACAAGTCTGTGCAGCGCGCCATCGCCCTGCCGCCGGATATAATGGCCAGTATTCAGCAGCGACTCAGCACTGTCCGTCATGCCGGCCGTGAGTTTTCAACACTGCGTCGAAAATCAGAGAAAGGAAAAAACAGAGCAGCGGGAATTTCCAGCACAGCATTACTGTATGTGTCGGGGCGAGTTCCTCTGCATCTTCGCACAGAGGTATTCGATGTGTTTGACGGAGTGACGTGGTATGCCGCTGAACCTCCGGCGGATCCGCTGAGACTTTCCTTCGTCAGTATTCGTGGCAAGCCATGGCTTCAGATCCCTGTCCGTGGCAATGTGTCCGAGTTCCAGACGTTTACAGAGACGCATGCTGTGAAGCCCGTCAACCTGAAATTACCAACGATACCATCTCCGCTCGGCACGCGATTGCTGCACATGGAACATGTCGATCGTGTGGACATGTTTGCGTGGAAGAATGACAGTCTGATCTGTATGAACAGAGCCAGTCTTCCGGAGTTAGTCCCGATTCATTTGCAGTCGGATGTGCTGGATCAAAAATCACTGCGATCGCAGAAATTGCTGAGTTTTTCTGCTGTTCGCATGACTCTGGAGAAATCACTTCCTGAAGGCCCGGAGCTGGATCGTATTCGAAGCCTTGCAGAATCATGGACGAAGCAGATTCCGCGAGGAATGGGACAGATTGATGCGATCTGTTCCAGACTGCGTGCAGAATATTCACTGGATCGGGACATACAATTTGTGGACGGTGATTCCACCCCCTTGACTCAGTTTCTGTTTGAGTCGCGTCGTGGTCCGGAATACCTGTTTGCCTCGGCGGCGGCGGTCATGCTGCGGAGTATGGGGTATGCAACGCGTTTGGTTTCCGGATTTTATGCCCGGCCTGAACGTTACGATGCACGGGGAAGACATACCTCGGTGCATGGCTCAGATGCTCATTTCTGGTGTGAGGTTTTTGTGGGTGGCAGCACATGGGCCACGATAGAACCATCGCCCGGCTATGTTGTTCCTGGCCCGCCTCTGCGATGGTTTGAACAGTTGTTATCGTCGGTCACTGATTTTCTGCAGCAGTGCAGACGTCAATGGCCGTTGTGTCTGAGCGGAATGGCGGGACTGGCGGTGTTGTTTCGGTTTCAAGTCGACCTGAAAAGCGCAGTGTTTACATTGTTGTGGAAGTGGTTTCCTGAGCGGACAGGGCGTGGAAGGATTCTGCAGACGGCCAGACTGCTGGAACATCGTCTTCGGCTGGCGGGCATCAGCCGACCGCGATATCAGACGCTGAGTCGCTGGATGTCTCGCTTTCCAGAGCTTCAGTCACGCACACGACATCAGTTTCTGCACCTTGCCGAGCAGGCTGCCTTTGCTCCTGAAGAGTGCCTGTGCGGTCAACAGAATCTGACGGAGCTTTGCTTCATGGCCGCTGGGGAATTCTCACTGGCTGAGATACGAAAAGCCAGCCGTTCTGAAAAGCAGAAAGTCTGCTGCGAAGTGGTATCGGCATCGGATTCTGTCAGTAACGCTGCGGAAAACAGCACAGATAGAAAAGCCCCTGGTTAGTTTGGTTTTCAATAGCAATTGCGAGCAGACTGATGGCCAGTTTTCAGTTCAGGTGTCTGTCGGGACAGAACTGCGTGCCAGCCTGCAGAGAAGTCGGGTTGGATTGTGAATCGACCTGAGAGTCTGATGTATCAATTCTGTAGGCGAGTTTAAGAAAGGGAATACGGAATCTTATGCCTCTAACTGAAATAGTTGAGCATGTTCATGGTGGCGATCTGCAATTCATCGACACACTGCGTCGACAGCTGAACCTTGCCCTGAGAGGGAAGCCGGATGTTGTTGAGCTGGTGCTGATCTGTCTTGCGGCGAATGGGCACCTGCTTCTGGAGGACAAACCTGGCCTGGGAAAGACGACTCTTGCCAAAGCACTTGCGGGTGGAATTGGTGGCAGGTTTTCACGCTGTCAGTGTACCCCGGATCTGTTGCCGGGGGATATCACGGGATTCAGTCTGTTCAATCAGAAAACGCATGAGTTTGAATTTCGGGAGGGCCCTGTCTTTTCTGATGTGCTGCTGGCGGATGAAATCAATCGGGCGACGCCAAGAACGCAAAGTGCGTTGCTGGAGGCGATGGCGGAACGGCAGGTCACCGTCGATGCGCGGAAGTACACGCTTTCGCCGCGATTTTTTGTGATTGCCACGCAGAACCCGGTTGATGAACACGGGACCTATCCGTTACCTCAAGCGCAGCTCGATCGGTTCGCGATGAAGCTGAGCATTGGCTACCCGGATCCGCGGGACGAAGTCCGAATGCTGCTGGAAGCTACCCAGCCGGGAAGGGAACAGCTGCCAAATCGGACGGTTCCTGGTGCCGATCAGCTGGAACGTATTCAGCAGTCGGTCATGACTGTCTGTGTTTTAGAGTCGGTCGGAGATTATCTGGTACGTCTGGCTCGGGAGATTCGTCAGCATCCCTCGGTTCCGATGGGGCTAAGTCCGCGTGGTCTGCTGACGTGGCAGAGAATTGCACAGGCTCAGGCATGGATCAAAGGCCGTTCGTTCATCACTCCGGACGATGTGCAGGATGTGGCTGAGCCGGTGCTGAATGTTCGCATGGGTCTTGAATTCATGGAATCTCGCAGAGTCATTCAGGAAGTTCTGGATCGGGTTGCTGTACCGGAGTATGTCTCATGAAAAATTCTGATCAGCCGTATTTTTGCAGGGTTTCTGATGTAGCTCTATGCAGACCGGGGTCGCGTGTGCGGCCTGTTCTGTATGGGCTTGCTGCCGTTGTGATGTTTTTGCAGCTTCCGGGCTGTGGTTCCACGAACGGGACAGGTAATCAGGATACGGAACAGTCCGCAGAGTCTGAACACTTTGTCCCAGCGCACAAGCCTGCTGATTTTGAGAGTCTTGTTGCCGAGCTGGAGCGACGATTTGCGGAGTTGTCGGAGTCATCCGAACAGCGGGATGATGACGGCCATGTCTTGCAGAGGACCGAACTGCGGGACATTGTGCGATGGATTCCGGAAATGGCTGCGGGCAGTGAATTGCAGCGAAAAGAGTTTGAAAAAGCCGTGCTCTGCAGTCAGATGCTGATGCAAATCCTTGAGAGCAGTCAAGGGCCTCAGTCCGGGGATAACAGGGACTGGAAAAACCCGGTCGGCGAACTTCGTGCTCTGGTACCCGAATCAAAGGATGCCGGCTGACGTTTCTGTGATGAGGCCGTGCGATGTTGCGATCCTGCAAACGCAACACCGCAGAGCACTGTTCATTTTCTTCAGTCACTAAATCTCTGTGGTTCCATTTGCAGGGGAACCCGATCCGACAGAATGCCTGGTTATGCTGTCTTCGATGATCCACGGATTTGTGTTTCGATCGCTCATCAGTCTGCTTGAAGCATCGCCCTTCATCCTGGCGGGATTCTTTACGGCGGCCATTTTTCGGCGGTTCTGCGGCTATGAGAATACACGCAGGCTGTTTGGCGAGGGAACCCGCTGGGCGCTGTTTCGGGCGTGGATTCTGGGCATGTTGCTTCCCGTTTGTTCGCTGGGAGTGATACCGATTGTGCGCGAAATGAGGAAGGCGGGAATTCGTGGCGGGACGATTCTGGCCTTTGCCATGTCCGGGCCGCTGTTTAATCCGTTGTCACTGCTCTACGGACTGACCTTATCCGAGCCGTTTGCAATACTTTCCTTTGCGATGTGTTCCCTGATCATCGTAACCCTCGCGGGGATTATCTGGGACTGGATTTTTCCGGACTCTGCCACTCCCTGTGAACAGGAAGTTTCTGTGAGTTATGGTTATCGTCGTATGTTGGCGATGCTGATCATGACAGCGCGAGACTCTGCCGGGACATCGATGGCGTGGATTCTGCTGGGGATTACCGGAGTAGGTTTGCTGGGGGCAGTACTGCCTGCCAACAGTTTGCAGCACGCTTTTAATGCGGACAATGGGTCTGCACCTTTGCTGATGGCAGGTCTTGCAATCCCGGTGTATGCGACACCGATGCTGGCAATGTCGCAATTGGGATCTATGTTTCAGCATGCGAATTCGGTGGGAGCAGCCTTTGTTCTGCTGATCCTTGGGGCTGGGATTAATTTGGGGGTGATCGGCTGGACGGTTTTTTCATTTGGTCTTCGCAGGGCAACTGTCTGGCTGCTGCTGTTGCTGAGTATTGTGCTCGGGCTGGCTTACACCGTGGACAAACCACTGTTTCCGAAGGATGTGGAACCCGCCGATCACACGCATGCGTTTGATATTTACTGTCGGCCCTTTGCTGATACGGAGGGCAACCCGACTGCAGCGTTTGTGGCAAAACTGGAGCGGGATGTTGCCGACTGGCAGTGGCGACCTCTGATACTTCTGGGGATGCTGATGACCGCAGGGCTGACCCTGAAGGCGTGCGATCGTCAGGGGCGGATTGAACGCTGGCTTGAGCAGCCTGTTGAATCCGCCAGCCACGGGCGATTTGACGCTGTGATTCCTGTTCCGGTCCTTGGACTGCTTGCACTGGCCGGGCTTTTTGTGCTCAGTCTGACAGGCTGTTTTGCGTACTACCCTGCTCCGGCTGACAGCCTTGAGGCCATGGCTGACACTCGGATCGGCGCGCTGAGTGCCGCGCTCACGATGGATCATGCGGAAACTAAATACTGGTCTGAGCGTTACGACGACTGGACGCGGAAACTGGAGGTAGGTGCCTGGCTGCGACAGGGGTCACTCAGTGAATATCATCGCTGGAAAACACGAATCCTGCGGGAACAACTGGAAGCTCTTGAACATGAAGTTGAGGACGGCGATCGTGAGGCTGTTGTGAAGTTGGTGGGTGCGATTTCCCGTTCACATCGGCGTATGAGTCGTGCCTATACCGAGGAAGTTGAGTAGCATCACAGCAACCGGATCTCACGGAGCCTTGGCATCAGCTGGCTTTTTGCGGCCCGTCATTCGAACAGGAATTCCGCCATTGGAAAGTTCCGCAGGCAGTTTTCGGATCTCCAGATCATCGAGGTGAACTTCGGCCTGTCCGATCAGGCTGGCGGAAAAACGGAACTCTCCGTTTCGAGTGACCGGGCGAATCATTTCAAACGGAGCCCACTCTGTTGTCAGTTCAATCTTCAGACCGCTTTCTGCACCAAGTTCGGAATCGAACAAAAGCAGGGAGCGTCGGGAGCCTGCAGCAACGGCCAGTCCGCGACGTACACGACCTCGCACAAACATAATATCACCGGCAGAGACAGGGACTGCGGGTGATGTGACAGCAATCGGAGTCAGGTCATCTCGCGTGCCCGACTTCATACCCGGCTCTGAATACCACGCCGCAAGACGCAGAACTTTTCCCGAGTCTCCTGAGGGAATGATGTCGGCAGTTGCAGAAAACACAGACTTGTCCGCGATTTCCCGAGTCCATCCCTCCAGCAGAATGTTCTTCTGATGATCAAACGAACCGGATGGCAGCAGATTGTCGGTAAGTTGTGCCTCATGCTGTCGAACATAACGCATCAGACGCCAGTGTTCCGGCAGTGTCGAGAAGGAGATCGTGTGGGGAGAAGCCGTGGCCGACGTAAGTTCGGCGATAGCATCCTTCCAGCACAAATGCTGCAGCAGGCGAAGATTTCGCATGGCATCGGCAGCCAGCAGCGATGCTTCCTGAAAATCACCCGTCTTCTTTTCAAACTCAGCACGATCCAGGGCCTGTTGTACAGCGGCAAGGATTTTTTCGGTTCCTGCGGGGACAGCATGTTCCTGTCGCAGAGTTTCGATGGTTCCCATCACGCGTTTGTGCTTCAGTGATGCAAGTTCAATCGATTTTTCGACCGCACGTCCCGCCATCCCGTGGATCTTCTGCTCAAGGCTGCGAATAATGCCCGTGTCCGATGTTACGATCAGCGCTGCGGAACGATCGAAGTCACGGATACGAATTGCCAGGCCACCTGCCGTCACTTCACGCGGAAGGCTGCGAATACCCGTTGTGGAAATCTGCCATGCGGATGCTGTTTCCGTTGCTGCCACAATCATGCTGACTTCACGCTCATACATCGGAGCCGGGACGTACTGCGAAACATTGTCCCATGCCAGTGCCAGAATCAGTGTTGATCCATTTCCACTGATCACTACGGCATCGTGTCCCGTGGGGGCATCCAGTCCGGTGACAGTGACACCGGAAGGAGTCCCGTTGAGAGACATGGGAGCACTTTTCGATTTGTTTTTAAGTGCGGGAATCGCATCCACCTGCGTTTTCTGCAGGGCTAGATAGCCTTCTCTGCGTCCCCGAGCGAGAAACGGCTCCAGCAGAGAAACTTCCATGTCCGCAATTTCCATCGCCAGCAGAATCTCGCGATCTGCCGGATCGTCCGGCTGTAGCTGTCGCGTTTTCCAGAAACCAATCCCTCGGTAACCCGCAGAAAGCGCCGCGTAGACCTGATGCTGAATCTGTTCCGGTTCCACAAAAGGTGCTGTTGTTCCATTTCTCCACGACTGCTGTGCTGCGGAAGGTTCCACCTGGATCCATGTCCATGGAAACGAGAGCTGGCCAGCTGTTTTCTGTCGGTGCAGCAGTAGATTGCGAAGTACTCCAAAGCTCTCTTCCCGACCCACAACGTGCCGCCCCATGCCCACCAGATCAATCTCTCTGGCAGTCGCACTTTCAGCACCGGTGACGTCCACCATCTGCAACCTCTGATAAACTCGATCCGCACTGCGGACTTCCCGGGACCATGCCAGCAGATGTGGAAGATCCGCCGGGGCCACTCGAGTTCCTTCATACCATGCAGAAACATGAGGGCAGTACTGATCCAGTGGAGGAAGCGACTGCAGCACCGTAGAAAAATCACCTTCCGAAAACTCCGGATGCGGCGGTGTGGCCACAACGGCAAATCCTTCCCGGGCAAGCTGCTGGGAACGTTCTGTGTCCCGGTGATCTGACACCCAGACAGAATTTACCCCCAGCTCACGCAGCGTTTCGATCGATTCCTGATGATCCGGCATCAAACGCAGAATTCCGGGCTGCCTGTTTACCATGATGGCGCCCAGTTCTACATCCAGCGGAACAAAATCGCCGGATCCTTCGCCGGGCAGCTGGCTGGAATTCTCATTTGGCAGAGCAGCCAACAGAGATTCCGGTGGTGAAATAACCGGTCCCCAGGAAGAATCACCAATGTCCAGCCATGTTTCTCCGGGAGACGATTCCGTCAGAATAGCCAGACCGGTAATTAGCGCCACACGCAGGCGAATGTCCGAACGATTCAATTCTGCTCGTGTTTGGCGAAGCAACGCTTCCATGCCCTTCTTCGTGACCGACACTCGCAGCATCTGCTCCTGCTCCGCACGTCGCACAGAGTCGCCGGGCAAATACATTTTCAGAGGCCGACCGGTACGTGGATCCGTCTGATCGGGAAGAACAATCTCCAGGGCCAGAGTCGCGCCAATCACGGTTGATTCCAGCTGAACGCTTGCCGCAAAATCATAATGCAGCCGAGATGGTTCTCTGCGTGACGTCAACCGAATTGATTCCGGCGTTCCCTGGCTTCGCAGACAAAATCGTGTGACCTTCTGCGTTTCTGAATTCAGAATCTCTCGCAGAACGACTGTCTGTCGAGGCTCAGATGTGCAGAACCAGGCAACATCAGGTTCGTCCTCCATTATCGCGGCCGCACTGACTGGTGCTGGCAAAGGTTCCGGTGCGTTTGCCGGATCGGCTTGCCTTGTCGGTAAATCGACAGGGGGCGCAGACGCGTCGTCTTGTCCTGCTGGCGGGGCCCCCGGGGCGGCGGCTGACAAAGACGTTTCCGGCGGTGCCACAGCCAGCGTCACTGAATAGTCACTGCACACCGTTGCAACGACCCACAACAGCCACCGCGCGGACCATGTCTGCCCGCGCAACGTTGCCAGTAACCCATCAATGCTATGCGAAAAACGAAACACAATCGACATCCATGTCCCTGTGCGTCAACAATCGCAGGTCGGAAATCCGGCCAGACCCGCGTCAGATAGTGGTAGAGTTTAGCAGAAAGTGTGCTGGTAGAACGAGTCCAGAATCCTCAGGTTTTTCCGCATTTGATGCCCCATCCATATTTGCCGCAGCGACACCTAAGGTAAATAACATCCACAATAGGTAGTGCGACCCATTCCGGGTTACCGAGTTGCCAAATCTCCACGCCAAAAAAATCGAGAATTCCTTAGGAAACGTTGAGCTTCAGCAGTGCGATCACCAGAATCCCGCACCGGATGCCCCCTGCTTTCTCCCCTCATAGCACACGGCTTCACAGAAGTTTACACATGAAACCGCATCTTCGCTTTACTGATGCTGCCATTGAGCAGCTTCCTGTCGAATTGCAGGATCTCTGGCAAATTCTCAACGGAAAAAAGCTCGACCGGGAACATATGACAGCGGCGTTTGGGCGCGTGGTCGAGTTATTTCGGCGCCAGGGCCGAATGCTGAATCTGGTGCAGGACAACATGGCGTCCATGCGTCATAACACTGAACACCTCGCGTTTGATCTGGAAGCCACGCGACGTGAACGAGATGCTTTGCAGGATCGAATGGATCAGAATCCGTTTCAATTCTGACGGAATTGTGCTGACCGGAAATCCTGTGTCTGTTCTCAATCGGTCCTTTAGGCCCCGGGAACGACGATGATTTATCGGGATCTTCATCGTCGCGTTGATGTGTACACGGAAAGTCACTCAGCAGTTCCAGTTGCAACATGAATCACATGATCCACGCAGAAGTTTCTGAAGATCAGGGCAATCAGGTTGTCCAGGATGTTATCAAATGATCTGTGCTGATATCCTGCACCGTTGTCAGTTCGATCCTTCCGAGCCGCCGTATCTCATCCCACCGGAGCTGCTCATGTACTTTTCACTGCGTCTGTCGATTCCCCTTTTGGCTGTGCTGTTTTTCGCCAGCAACATTGCGGAAGTCTCAGCCTTTCAAGATGACCAGTTCGCAACGCTTCAGCGACAGTTCGAAAATTCCCGTCAGGCAATGCTGAAGCGCTACTGCCTTGACTGCCACTCCACTCAGGAAAAGCAGGGGGAACTGGATCTTGAGCGATTCCGGTCCGTCAGCGATATCCGCGGTGATGTGATTCCCTGGCAACGCGCTGTGGAAGTACTGGACGGCAGGGAAATGCCCCCGGAAGACGCGCAGCATCAGCCCACGTCTGAAGAACGCGCGGCCCTGACATCGTGGATCCGCAGTGTCCTTGACGCAGATGCGCGTGCGAATTCCGGAGATCCAGGCCCCGTTGTTCTGCGTCGGCTGAATAATGCAGAGCTCACGTACACAATTGAGGACCTGACTGGAGTTGCCCTGCGCCCCGCCGAGGAGTTTCCCGTCGATAGTGCTGCCGGCGAAGGCTTCACAAACGTGGGGAATGCCCTCGTCATGTCGCCTTCACTCGTTCAGAAATATCTGGATGCTGCCAAGGGCATCGCCAGTCATGCCATGCTGCTGCCCGGCGGCATTGAATTTTCTCCCTCCACCACATCACGCGACTGGACGAATGAAAAACTGGAAGCAATCCGCAAATTCTATGCTCGATATTCAGACAGCGATAAAGTGACATCAGTCACTCTGCAGGGAATTCCCCTCGAGACCAATGGCGGTGGCAGATTACCCATTGAAAAATATCTCTCAACCCTTCTCACAGAACGACAGGCTTTGACTGCCGGCACCCGATCTTTGGCAGAGATCGCTCGGCAGTCGTCGTTGAGCCAAAAGTACCTGGAAATTCTATGGAATGCCCTGAACGCGACCGAGCCTTCCCCGCTGCTGGACGGATTGCGAGAGCGTTGGAAAACGGCTGGTCAGGATAACGTTCCGGAACTGGTCCGCCAGATCGCTCAATGGCAGCAGTCTCTGTGGCGATTCACAACCATTGGCCACATCGGCAAAAGAGATGGTCCGACGGCATGGCAGGTTCCGGTGACTCCTCTGGCCAGTCGTCAGGAAATTCGTCGGGCCCTTCCGCCGACTGCTGAAGACGGAACTGTCACCGTGTATCTGTCAGCTTCAGACGCTGGTGACGGGGACGAACACGACTTTGCCCTCTGGCAGAATCCGCGATTTGTTTCACCCGGTCAGCCCGACCTGTTGCTTCGCGATGTGCAGCGCGCGGTCCGCGGGCTGAATCATTATCGCAGTCAGGTGATTTCCACAGCCGCTGTGACTCTGAAGGCCGTTGCGGAAATCGCTGAAATTCAGGATCGCGAAATGGATGCGGCCGTCATTCAGGAAATCGCGGCCAAACACTCCACCGATCCGTTGATACTTTCCGCATGGCTGAGATGGCTGGGCATTGGTGCTGGCGAAGCCGATGTTTCCGGCCATATGACTCAGAAAACAGAACGGGCAGAGAACTACGACTTCATCAAAGGCTGGGTCGGGCCGGATGCTCTGAGTGTGATCGCCAATTCGTCAGAAACCTTGGTTCGTGTTCCGGGAGATGTCAATCCTCACAGCGTGGCCGTTCATCCCACTCCCACACTGCGTGTTGCTGTGGGATGGAAAAGTCCGAAGACCGGTGTCTTCACTGTCAAAGGACGCGTTCAAAGGGCACATCTGGCCTGCGGCAATGGAGTGAATTGGGTTCTGGAAGTGAAACGAGGGCGCACTCGACAGCCGCTGGCGGCTGGTGTTGCAGAGAGTGCTGCCGAAGCTGTCGCGGGGCCGTTCGAAAACATCAGCCTCCGAGCTGGTGATCTTGTCTCGCTGATTATCGGGCCCCGTGACGGGAACCATAGTTGTGATTTGACCGCAGTCGACCTGACAATCTCCGGCGAGATGGGCGAGTGGGATCTGGCAAAGGATGTCTCCCCGGATATTCTCGCGGGAAATCCGCATCCGGATCGTCAGGGAAACAATGGCGTTTGGCACTTTTTCAGCGAACCGGATGTTGCAGGTGCCAACGACTTCGTGATCCCGCAGGGTTCCATGATGGCCCTGTGGCAATCTGCGGAAGCTCCTGAGCAGAAAACCATGATTGCCGAAAATATTCAGGCGCTCATGGCTGGAACACTGCAGCCGGCGGTGGCAGCGGATTCTCCGGATGCACTGCTTCAGCGTCAGCTCACGGCACTCAATGGGCCTCTTCTGTCGGCTGTGCGTCGTGAAATCCTGTCCGGGCCTGAGCAGGCTCCTGCTGATTCCAATGCTCCGAAGACCGATTCGCCTGAGGGCTCGGTCACTATGGGGCCAGACCCGAGTCTGTTTGGAAAACATCCTGACGGTGTGGAAGTCGCCGCCACGGACCTGTGCGTCAAGGCGCCCTTTGTTCTGAAAGTCACAGTCCCCGCAGATCTGGTGGCAGGGTGTGAGTTCGTCGCCACGGCCTCTCTTCATCAGCCATCCGGTCAGGAGGGCAGTGTGCAGATGCGGGTTCTGGCAGAGGCTCCCGGTACAGTCTTCGGTCCGGTGGCTGGTGCGGCCAATGTCGCTGGTGGCAAGGCTACCTGGTCTGATGGCGAGCAGCCCCTGGTTCACGAGGTTCCGATTCTTATCTGTGATGGCAGTCTGGCACAGACGCGATTGCTGGCTCAGTTTGAACAGTTCCGACAACTGTTTCCCGCGGCCCTTTGCTACACCCGCATCGTTCCTGTCGACGAAGTCGTCACGCTGACCCTGTATTATCGGGAAGATGATCAGCTCAGACGCCTGATGCTGTCAGAGTCTGAAACAGAAGAGCTGAATCGACTGTGGCGCGAGATGCATTATGTCAGCCGTTCACCCCTAGCGCTTGTGGATGCCTACGAGCAACTGTGGCAGTTTGCGACGCAGGATGCCGATCCATCGGCGTTCACCCCGATGCGTCCCGGAATTATGGCTGCTGCCGAGAAATTCCGTGAAGAACTGACCGCTTCCGAACCTGTGCATCTCGACGCGGTGATCTCGCTGGCAGACAGAGCGTGGCGACGCCCGGTCACACAGAGTGAACGCGATGAACTTGTGGCGTTGTATCATCGACTTCGCGCGGAGGAGCCGGATCACGAACAGGCGATCCGAATGCTGCTGGCCCGTATTTTCGTGGCGCCTGCATTTCTTTACCGCAGCGAACAGACGCAGCCGGGAACGGCCCCGACAGCGATCTCCGCCGCAGAACTTGCCACGCGACTCAGTTATTTTCTCTGGTCGTCCCTGCCCGATGCCGAATTACGTACTCATGCAGATTCCGGTGATCTTCTTCAGCCGGAAACCCTGCGGCAGCAGACCAGACGACTTCTCTCTAATGCCCGAATTCGAAGGATGGCAATTGAATTTGGATGTCAGTGGCTGCATGTGCGTGACTTTGATCAGCTCGATGAAAAAAGCGAACAGCACTATCCCGAGTTTCGTGAACTGCGGGCGGATATGTACGAAGAAACCATTCGGTTCTTCGAAGATCTGATTCGTAATGACCGCTCAGTCCTCAGCCTGCTGGATGCCGATCACGTCTTCGTCAACGGAAAACTGGCCGCCTTCTACGAACTGGAAGGGGCACAGGGAGACGGCTGGCAGAAACTGGAGGGTGTCCGGGCCAAATCACGAGGCGGTATTCTGACAATGGCCAGCACCCTTGCGAAACAATCCGGCGCCTCCCGGACCAGTCCCATTCTGCGCGGCAACTGGGTGTCCGAGTTTCTGCTGGGCGATAAACTTCCCAAACCACCCAAAGGAGTTCCTGTGCTGCCGGAACAGGCTCCGGCCGACGTCACGGAACGGCAGCTGATTGAGGCGCACAGCAGTGATCCGGCCTGTGCAAAATGCCATCAGCGAATTGATCCATTTGGATTTGCGCTGGAGCAATTCGATACGATCGGAAAACGACGGTCCCGCGATGTCAACGGGCACGACATTGATGTGGCCACTGTTCTTCCCGATGGAACGGCCGTTAACGGTGTCGAAGGGTTAAGAAATTATCTGCTGAAGAATCGCCAGGACGACTTCCTGCACACATTCTGCAAACGACTTCTGGGCTATGCTCTTGGCAGATCGGTGCAGCTTTCAGATGAACCGCTGCTGGCAGAAATGATTCAGGCGATGCAGAAACAGGACTATCAAATTGGTGCGGCGATCGAAACCATTGTGCTCAGCCCCCAGTTTCGCATGATTCGTGGTGCCGATCGCGACAGTATCGCCGCTCAGGAATAAGACGTCACGGCGCGTCGGGGCAATCAATCATCAATGCGCGCCCGGTGAAGTGCATGTAGTGGTGGTTGTTACCGTCCGAGGATTTCCGGGAGGTGAATCATGACGAAGTGGTATTCGGAACGGAACAACGGGGCGAGCCAACTATGTCGTTTGGCCGTCTCACCGCTGCAGCCTGAAGGGCTGTCAGAAAATAGCGGGTGGCAAGCCGCGCGCCGCCCCCGGAAGACCTCGCAATCACGCCGCTCACCCTGAAGGTATGACAGACCCTCGCGGCAGCCCTTTCCTCACAGATTCCACAAAGGATTGGACCCCGAAAATGCGGGACGGCAAGGTCCCCCTCCCTGAATCAAAAAGTAGAATGTCCCCTTTTGCGATTCGCTCATAGTACGATACTTGCACTGAACAGACAACTCCCAGAAAAATGGCAAGTAGATCAGGCCGGATTTAGTGGGCCGTGCGCCCGTGCGGATTCAGAAGCCACGAGCATCAATGACTTTTGGAAGCGGCGACGCATGACCCCCGAACAGAAATCCCGCCAGCAGATCGATCGGCAGCTCGAACAGGCTGGCTGGATCGTGCAGGACTACCGGCAGATGAACATCTCGGCGGGGCTGGGTGTTGCGGTTCGTGAATTCCCGCTCACAACCGGATTCGCAGACTACATGCTTTATGCCGACTCCCGAGCGATTGGAATTGTCGAAGCGAAGCCTCAAGGTTTCGGGTTGGCAGGGGTTGCCGAACAAACGTCAAAATACTCGGTGGGAATGCCACAAATGCTTCCCTCATGGGAAATGCCATTACCTTTCGCCTATGAATCGACCGGAACGGAATGCAGATTCACAAATCGCAAAGAGCCAGACGCTCGCAGCCGAGCAATCTTCACCTTCCATCGGCCCGAAGAACTGATTCGGCTCGTGAAACTCGACAAGCAAGTGCGGGGACTTCTTCGAGAAATGCCGCCGTTGAACACCGGCAATCTTTGGAGTGTTCAGATTGACAGCATAAACAATCTTGAAAAGTCACTCGCCCTCAACAAGCCTCGTGCGTTGATCCAGATGGCGACCGGCAGCGGCAAAACCTTCACCGCCGTCAACTTCTGCTACCGGCTTATCAAGTACGCTGGCGCAAAACGCATTCTCTTCCTGGTGGACCGAAACAATCTGGGCAAACAGACACTCAATGAGTTCCAGCAGTTCGTCAGTCCGGTGAATGGCTACAAGTTCACCGAAGAGTACACCGTTCAACATCTCAAGAAGAACACCATCGCCCCGGCCTCCAAGGTCTGCATCACGACGATTCAGCGGCTCTACTCAATGCTCAAGGGCGAGGATGACTTCCAGGAAGAAAACGAAGAAGGCTCGCTGTTCGAGACGGAGAACTCGTTGTTCAAAGAACCGCTGCCAGTGATTTACAACGGCCAGATACCTATTGAGATGTTCGACTTCATTGTCGTCGATGAGTGCCACCGCAGCATCTACAACATCTGGCGGCAGGTTCTGGAATACTTCGATGCGTCCCTCATTGGCCTGACCGCCACGCCGACCAGGCAGACCATTGGCTTCTTCGGCGGCAATATGGTTCAGGATTACGCCCACGAACAGGCCGTGGTCGATGGCGTCAACGTCGGCTATGACGTGTATCGCATCGAAACGAAGATCACGAAGGATGGGGCCAAACTAGCCAAAGAACCCGGCGTCTTCGTGCCTCACCGGGACCGCCGCACCAAGGATAAGAAGTACAAGGAACTCGATGACGACCTAACCTACACCGCAAACCAACTTGATCGGGACGTAGTTTCGGAGAATCAAATCCGATTGGTAATCCGCACGTTCAAGGACAAGCTGCCGGAAATCTTTCCGGGTCGTACTGAGGTTCCTAAAACGCTCGTCTTCGCCAAGACCGATTTGCACGCCGAAGACATCGTGCGGATCATCAGGGAAGAGTTTGGCAAGGGGAACGACTTCTGCCAGAAGATCACTTCGAAAAGCACGGGCAAGAAACCCGATGAACTCTTGTCCGAGTTCCGCAATTCGTATTTCCCCCGCATCGCCGTCACAGTAGACATGATTGCCACGGGGACTGATGTGAAGCCGCTCGAATGCCTGATCTTCATGCGGAACATCCGTTCTCTCGGCTACTTCGAGCAGATGAAGGGCCGAGGTTGCCGAGTGGTTGATCCCGATGTCCTGCAAAGTGTCACGCCCGATGCTCGGCACAAAACCCACTTCGTCATTGTCGATGCTGTAGGCGTTTGCGAAGACGAAAAGTCTGCAACCAAGCCGATGGACCGCAATCCCTCTGTGCCGCTCGACAAGATTCTGAATCTCGTTGCAGCGGGTGCGGCCAGTGATGATGTGGTGTCTACACTGGCTTCACGACTCTCCCGACTGGATAAGGAACTCGTCCCCCTCAAACAAGCTGCCATCCAGGAAGCATCGGGTGGGAAGTCGCTCGCTGAACTGAGTGCTGGGCTTCTCAAAAGCATCGACCCGGATTCTAACGTAGAAGCGGCGTCCCGCCGCTTTCACCCCATCCACGGCACCGCCGCTCAAGTTGGCTACTATGACCCAACCGCCCCAATCGCCGTTCTTGACGGAAACCTACCCCATTGGCGCCAGGAGGGTACCACCTACTTCGTGACCTTTCGCACCGCGGACAGTCTTCCCCGGAAAAAACTGGACGAATGGTCGGCAGAACGAGATTTGTGGATACAGCAGAATCCCGAACCACATACGAAAGAGCAGAAACGCGAATACTGGCAAAAGTTTCCAGAGCGAATTCAACGCTGGCTTGATGCTGGTTACGGCGAATGCTTACTCGCTCAGCCTGATCTGCGGCAAATCGTGGTCGATGCTCTTCAGCATTTCGATGGGGTTCGCTACGCTTTGCGAAAATGGGTTGTGATGCCCAACCATGTTCATGTGGTGGTCACGCCGTGGGGAACACACGAACTGTCTGAGATTCTGCATTCGTGGAAATCATTTACCGCGAAAGCGATCAACAAGGCACGTGGACGGACCGGGACATTTTGGCAGAAAGAGTCATTCGACCACATCGCTCGTTCGCCATCAGCTCTGGAGTGTATCGAAACGTATATCGAGGAGAATCCGCAGCAGCTGTCGGAGGGGACGTTTTCGTTGTCGTCGGGTGGGGAAACACGGCGGGACGCCGTGTCTACCTGGGAACCAACAGAGGAGCAGGTTGTTAATGTCGAACGGGAGCAGATGGCGACGGCATTGAAAGCCTTCCACGATCCCAAACTGCGGGAGGCAATCCTGGCGGCGAAGCGGTCGTTGGAGCAAGTCATTGACGAGCAGACCCCCGACCAACTTCTTCGTGCCGGTTTTGATGCACAGGCTCTGGAAAAAGCCAAGTCGATGCTGACGAGTTTCAGGAAGTTCATCGAAGACAACAAGGACGAGATCGAAGCTCTCCAGGTCTTGTACAGTGTTCCCTATCGGGCTGGGCTGAAGTTCCGGCATGTCAAGGAACTGGCCGCGAAGCTCAATCAGCCACCGTTCTTCGTGGACCCGAACCGGCCCGAATCGCTTACCCGGCTTTGGCAAGCGTTTGAAGTGGTTGAGCCGGACAAGGTGCGAGGCAAAGGCGGCAGGCAACTTGTGGACGTGATCGCAATGGTTCGCCACGCCATTGATCCGAACACACAGTTAGCGCCGGTCGGCATCACGGTTGAAGAGCGGTATCAGCAGTGGATGGCCGAGAAACAGACGGCGGGCGTCACGTTCACCGCCGATCAGAAAAAGTGGCTGGACGCCATTAAGGACCACATCGCCGCCAGTTTGAACATCGAGCAGGACGACCTCGAAGAAGTGCCGTTCAATGCGATTGGCGGCTTGGGGCGGGCCTATGAACTCTTCGGGGACAAGCTCACCGGCATCCTTGATGAACTCAATATTAGGTTGGCGGCATGAGCGACCAAACAAAACTACCAAAGTCGTGGAAAGTTGTTCCACTGCCTAGCGCTGCCTCCATCAATCCACCAAAGCGAAAGATTGAGGCAACTGAATCACAACTTGCACACTTCGTTCCGATGGCGTGTGTTCAAGAAGAGTTCAGCGGCATTGACGTTTCCACCACTCGTCCATTAAGGGAAGTCCTCAAAGGTTACACTTTCTTTCAAGAAGGCGACGTTCTTTTCGCAAAGATCACTCCCTGCATGGAAAACGGCAAACTTGCCGTTGTTCCGGCGCTTGAACACCGATGGGGATTCGGGTCCACTGAGTTTCACGTTCTTCGTGCGACGGAAATCGCCTTGCCGAAATGGATTGCTCACTTCGTGTCACAGGCATCGGTGCGGCGTGACGCCAAGCGGAGCATGACCGGAAGCGCCGGACAGCTTCGTGTCACGGCATTGTGGCTCAACGAGCAAGAGCTACCTATCCCGCCACTTGCCGAACAAGCCCGCATCATTGCGAAGATCGAAGAATTATTCTCCGACCTGGATGCCGGGGTTGCAGCACTGAAGCGTGCAAAGGCGAATCTGAAGCGATACCGTGCCGCCGTCCTCAAAGCTGCCGTCGAAGGCAAGCTCACGGAAGAATGGCAACACGATTCGTTTACAAATGCCAATTGGGTTGAGATTGGGACTTTGCTCACCAGTGTAGAACAGGGATGGAGTCCAAAGTGTGAGCGAGCACCGTCATCAAGTGACGACGAATGGGCCGTGATGAAAACGAGCGCTGTATTA
>CAIQIE010000026.1 GCA_903871805.1 uncultured Planctomycetaceae bacterium
CTGATGTAACAGCCCCGATCATCACAACTTTCTGATTCAGTTGCTCGGACCAGACTGGACGCGAGCTAAATCAATGCGCCGGAGTGGTAATTTTGAGGCTGCCGCGGTGGTAACAACAGCCTGCCGAGCCTCGAAAATCGGAATCGACTGCGACCGCAGGTCAACGGAGCGTCACTGCATCGCCTGTCCCGTACCAAAGACCCCGTTTTGGTGGGTCACCAAACCTCGCTGTGAGAAATGCGGGCTAGAAAATCACTGCTCACTATCCTGGTGAGTTGACGTTGAAAACTGCGTAGATGCCTGAAGATCCTCCGTAGTTCCCCAAGGCTTCCTTTCGCGTTTCTGATGCTGGCGAAAACCCCGGATTTTCCGGGGTTTTTGCATTCTACCACCCGTCGACCTTGCGTTCCCAAAGCGGAGAAAACGCGAATTAGTGGGGGGACTTTGAATGGCCAGATTTCACCCCGAATACCGCGACACGCGCGACGCGGACACCCAGTGCTCGACCCTCCACAGCCAACGGAACAAGAGCCGGCGTCCGTCCCCGGATTCCCTTGTCCCTCGTTCCTGACTCCCCCCCGCAGCGGACGGATTCTTTGAGGCATGGCTCACATCGATGCAGCGGGAAGGCCGGCGGCGGACGGAGATTTCAGCGGACCGGCAGGGGGGCTGGCAGCATTCAGGTGCCGCGGGATTCCAATATCATGCGACACGTATCAGCGAGAGACAGGCCCTGAGGATTCCGTTTGGCCTTGCTGATCACTCTCCCCAAACGGCATAATGGCTGGTGGAAGGAGAACGTTATGCCCGGATCCACGGATGTTGCGTCCAACGATGACCTTGAAAATCGCGTTCGACGACTGGAAATGACTGTCCAGTCGCTGCTGCAGACACAACCACGGAATCAGCAGTCTGCCGACGCTCTGCCATGGTGGGAGCGAATCGCTGGTACATTCCATGGTGACGAAGAATATCGCCAGGCTATGAGCATCGCCGCCAGTATCCGTCGCGATCAAAAGCCTGAGGACGAATCGCTGTGATTGTTCTCGACACAGACCATTTGAGTTGTCTGGAATGGGGCAGCGAGGAATCGAGTCGCCTCAGGGAGCGACTGGCCGATGTGCCGGATGGATCTGTTGCTGTCTCCATTATCAGCTACGAAGAACAGATGCGGGGTTGGTTGTCACACCTTGCTCAGAATGCATCGCTGGATCGACAGGTCAGCATATATGGGAAACTACGCCGGCATCTGCAGACCTATTGTTCGGTTCCCATTGCCGACTTCACACTAGATGCAGCCAATCGCTTTGAAGATTTGCGCCGCCAACGCCTGAGAGTAGGAACAATGGATCTGAAGATTGCAGCGATCTGCCTCAGCCTCGACGCACTGTTGCTGACGCGAAACACGAGGGATTTCGAGAAGGTTCCCGGCCTGAAGATCGCTGACTGGACGACGCAGCTTTGACCGTGCGGATCGCAGTCTGCCGGCACGCGACCAAAATCCCAAAATGCGATACCGCCACCCGTCATGTTCTGCGGCATCTCTCGTCCATGACTGGCGTTCCGGATAGGTCCCGCGGCATCCTCCCCCGCAGCGGACGGATTTTTCAAGGCATGGCTCACATCGATGCTGCGGGAGGGCTGGCGGCGGACTGAGATTGTAGCGGAACGGAAGGTTGGCGTTTGATGTTGGGGCCAGGGCCGAAGCTTGAACCCGGGCTGGCGACTGGAACGGGGGTGAGCGGGGGCAGCAGTTGCATGCGGGTCAGGCAGGCGGTCAGCAGGTGGATCGACTGAGTGGCCCAGTGGCGGGTGGCGGGGGTCAGGCGGTGCAGGATTTCCACGTTGCGGCCGCTGGCGTCGGGGAAGGTGAGCAACAAGGCCGTCGTACGCTCGGGCCACGCTTCTGATCGTGGCTGTGTCAGCGGTGAAATTGTGGCCAGCAGCTGCCGTATCGTGGGCTCCAGCAGGTCCAGTCGCGGACGTGCCGGTCGGCCGGGAAGACTCGTTTGCCCCGGGGTGGCGGGAAGTCGCACGTTGCAGATGACTCGCCCGGTTCCGTTGCCGCGCACGATTTCCACGTCGCGGTTGTCCGGATACCACCTGCTTCACGAAGAGACGTGCCCACCGGTTCCGGCACGCGGGCAGGCTCCGCCCCAATGCCCGGTGACTCTGAGTGAAGCCCCACCGCCACCCCCGCGACCTCGCGGGGATTGGCTGGATTCCGTAGAACGTAATTCAATTTGATTTGAGCGGGCACAAACTGTAAAATCCGGTCCATGAGCACAGTACTAGACGATGTTGAGGCCTTTCGAAAGTTCGTCCTGGAGCATTCCCGGATTGAAGAGGCTGGTATTGCCATCGAAGACCTTTTCCAGCGATGGCAGGCGTCTCGCCTGTCGGAAAGTGAACTGCAGCAAAGTCTTGAATCACTCAATCGAGGACTCGCGGACGTCGCAGCCGGTCGACTCATTGACGCACAGGACGCAATACAGCAGACGCGCAATCGAATGCCGAAAAAGCCATGAGTTTTCGCGTTCGATTTACGGCCGAAGGCAGCGAGCTTTGGCAGGTGCTGTCAGGCGGGCCGAGGTTTATTCCGGACTGGTCCGCTGGGAGGTCTGACGATTCTGCGGATCCGGGAACAGGCCGCACTTGATCAGCAGTTGCCTGTGCGACACGCGGCGATCTGAATTCATCCGCAGCAATGCGATTGTCGCAGCCGCGATTACTGTGCTGGGAAGAAGCACGCCGTTCTTCCAGGCAAAGTGTGAATGCCAGTGGTCGAGACGTGGATTGAACAGGCGAGTCAGTTCCGTTGTTTCAGGAACATATGTTGCGATATCACTGCCTTTGAAGCCATTGCACAGAGCACAGGCCCAGCAAAGGTTCTCCAGAGAAGTTGCCCCCTGGTGTTTCAGCGATCGGATATGATCTACCTCATGAGGCAACTGAGTTTGTGCCTGGGGCATCTGGCAATACTCACAGCGGTCTGCAGCCCGCTGTCGAACCTGCTCCCGCATTGTCGCCGATATCACGGCGAGGACCCACTTTGCATCAGGGATAATCTGGCTTTCGCCTGAAGCAGATCCAGAAACTGGCCAACGCGAGTGTAATTCTGGAGGGTCTCCTTCTCAACGTCCGTGATTGTTCCGGCATTGTTCTTCTGCAGGAGTTGGCGGATGGTCTCTTTGGCTGTGCTGCTGAATCCAATCGCCAGCAACTCTTCTGCCACACGAAGACTGAGCGAACTGTCATCAGGCCGGACAAGTTCCTCGAGGATATCTGCTTCTGAAAGCGAAACAGCGCTGATCATTGTTCCTGCCCTGACTGAGTGAACCCGACGTAGAGATAGGTCACAAATCTGCCTATGGCCCCGACCGAATTGTCGTTCGTTGCCCGGAACTTGCAAGAGGGATTTTTCTCAGTCATCTGGAAACTGAGCCCTTATTTGCTGGTGTTTGCTTTACGAAGAGACGTGCCCACCGGTTCCGGCACGCGGGCAGGCTCCGCCCCAATGCCCGGTGACTCTGAGTGAAGCCCCTCGTCAACCCCCGCGACCTCGCGGGGATGGGCTGGATGCCGTGGGACGATGAGCCCAAATTCCCGTTAGCCCACGAATCGCAGGGCTGTTCCTTGAGCCAGTTGAGGGGCTCCGTCGCAGCTGTTTCGCCGGGTGGTTCCGGATGGCGATGAGCTGCGGGCAAGGTTCGGTGGTGGGCTGGCACGCAGCAGGGGCCTCGGAAAGATGCTCAGTCGGTGGCTGGGTTTGCGGCTCAGCAGGAGCTTCGCCCTCCCGGGGGGTGGAAACATTGGAATTCCGGTTTGCGGGGCGGGGATCGGCGATATGCAACCCCGGGGGGGCAGAGGGGCCATAACGCTGGTTGAGTGCTGCGGCGGGGAGTCGCAGATCATCTCGTACACCAGTTCACTGTTAATCGTGGTTGAGATACGCACTGATGCCGATTAACCCGACGACCGTTCGTCACCTGCAGTAATACCGTATTTTGGGGCCAGTGCCTGCAGAGCTTTGCGTGCTGGCTTGACCCGTCCTGCGGCAGAGTCGGCAAGCCCCTCACGGATCGCCTCGACAGTCTCGGCAAGATCCGCCTTTGCAGCCCGATCCAGCAACCGCTGCCAGGCCACCGCATCCTGAACGACCACCTCAGCGCGACCATTCACAGTCAGCACCAGCGGAGTACCCGTTTGGTGCAACTGCTGCAGGTAGTCGGCCGTGTTGCGTTTGAAGTTGGTGAGTGATTCAATTCCGTTCTCGATATCCAGCATCAGAACACCTCTTTCGCATTTTATTCGGCGCTTTTTGAATGCTGCGAACCAGGGGGCCCGGCAGCAAGTTCTGAAAAGATGCGGTCGTTGTTTTCTTCGGGATTTCAAATCCTTCGTGCTGAGACCGCGGCAGCAGGAACCTTTGCAAAACCCCTGGGCGTGTACCTCGCAGGCTGTTCATCGCGGGATCCTTCAAAGCTGCACGGGGGATGACGGAGCTGCAAACAGTTCTGTCTGACAGTCCAGCCACCACCCCGCCGCCGCTTAGACGCAAGACATAGGTTTTCCTCAGCAGGTTGCTTCCCAGCAGAGCCTGCCTCCGCTTCTCCGAGCACCAGACAGAATGCCACAAGGGCTGGGGCTAAGCAAATTCGGCGGGCGAAGGAGTGGGGGATGGCAAGGAACGAGGAACGAGGGACGAAGGACGAAGGAACGAGTCGACCGGGTTTTCGGTTCCGATGAGGGGAGACGCACCGGAAAACCAGTCATTTCCCTGCGTTACGTTCGGCCTAGTCTCGGATAATTCTCGCGAGTTCAACGGGAAGCTGTGTCCCGGTCGTTACGCTGACCGTTTCTGCGCAGCGTCCGCCCGTAGCCGCACGAGTGCCAGCATGTCCACAAGCTGCACCAGGACCTCTGCCTCACGACGCTCCTGCGAAGAGAGGTTGCCCTGCGCGTCCCGCAAGATCCAGCAGGTGCTGCAGACGCTCCTGCAGTGCCACGGGGAGCCACAGCGCCGGCCAGTCCTTGGGTAATTCCAGGTGGATCTTCATCGGCTGCCGCCGGGAGCGGCCTCAATCACAAGCAGAGCTGTTTCGCGGACAGGGAGAGCAAACGCACCCTTTTTTCTTCTGCTATTCGGTTTCAAATTCGCTTTTCGGCAGTCCGCTTTGGCGAATGATTGAGCGAAGCGTGCCAGCACGGAGTTCAGCATGATTTGGAACGGGTATCGTCTTTGTGCTCCCGTCTGTCGCCAATTGCATCACGATGTGACTACCGCGTTGACGTACGTTTACGAAACGGTGGCGTTCCAGAATAGAACAGACTTCCTGGCCGGAGAGGACACGAAGTTTACCCAACGGACACCTCGACATGTGTCACAAACACATCATCACCAGGCCGGCTCTCGATTTCTGCCGGGGAAGCACATTCAAAAAACAACTCAAGTGCCTCGCGAAGCTGGTCACGAGCGTCCTGAATGGTGGTCCCCTGACTGGCGATGTCCAGTTCCGGGCAAAAAGCCACAAAGCCGTCCTCTTCGCGTTGAATGACTGCTGTCAGACGTTTGTTCATTTTGTGACCTGTTGATCGTGGTGAAGAACTTCAGCGCGAAGATCCCTGACAATGCCGGGATATTTGTAGTTTACCGCGTCGCGAATCATTCGGTCAACAGCGTGGTGCAGAGGCCTGCGACGTTGTCATTCGGTTTCTTTGCGGCGAGGGCTCTGCACAGCGTCCGCCCGCAGTCGCATGAGTGCCAGCATGTCCACAAGTTGCACCAGGGCCTCTGCTTCACGACGCTCCTGCGAAGACAGGCTGCCCTGCGCGTCCTGCAGATCCAGCAGGTTTTGCAGACGCTCCTGCAGTGCCTCGGGGAGTCGCAACGCCTGCCAGTCCTCGGGTAATTCCAGCTCAACAGCGACTGTGGTCATCTTGTGTCTCCGATTTCGTTTGCCAGTTCGAATGCTGTCACACGGAAGGCATCGTCCA
>CAIQIE010000027.1 GCA_903871805.1 uncultured Planctomycetaceae bacterium
GTCTCTGTTTATCAGCGATTGTTTCGCGGAATCAGCACTATGCAGTTGTGTCGCGTCCATCAGGAATTGGTGTCTCAGCCGCTTGCTGATATCCCGTCTGCTGTCGCAAGCCAGCTTTCCTCGCTGAATCTGAAGGTCCCGGCCGGCGACGTCGCCATCACTGTCGGCAGTCGCGGGATCAGCAATCTTCCGCAGATCATTCGGGCCTGCGGGGACTGGCTGAAAGATCACGGTGCCTCCCCCTTCATTGTCCCGGCAATGGGGTCGCACAATGGAGCGACCGCCGCAGGGCAGCGCAGTATGGTGGAATCCCTGGGCATTACTGAACAGTCGATGGAGATGCCCATCCGCAGCAGCATGGAGGTCGTTCAGATCGGAGAAGTACGCACCGGTCCCGTATTTATGGATCGTCATTGTTTTGAAGCGGCGGGCGTACTGGTCGTCAATCGTGTCAAACTGCACACCTGTTTTTCCGGTCCGGTTCAAAGCGGGCTGACAAAAATGATGGTTGTCGGTATGGGAAAGATTCGCTCGGCTCAGACATTCCATTCCGCCGGTGCTGCCGCAATGAAGGACATGTTGCTGGAAATGGGGCAGTTTGTTTTGGACAGCGGACGCATTCTTGCCGGCATGGCCATTCTGGAAGATGGTTTTGACCAGACTGCCGAGCTGCATGCAATACGTCCGGCAGAGATTCTGACGCGGGAAGCGGACCTGCTGTCACACCACCGATCGTATTTTCCCAGCCTGCCGGTTGATGATCTGAATGTGCTGATTGTCCGCACTCTTGGCAAGACCTACAGCGGCACTGGCATGGACACCAACGTCATCGGCCGCCGCGGTCTCAGAGATTTTGAAGATCTGAAGTCGCCCCGCGTCCGGATTATCGGGGCTCTGGAACTTTCGGCCTCGTCCCAGGGAAATGCTCTCGGTGTGGGAAATGCGGATTTTATTACCCAGCGACTGCGAGAAGCCATCGACGAAAACAAAACACTAATCAATACGCTGACCACTGGAGATATGGATCGTGCAAAGATTCCGGCGACACTGGCTGATGACGAAGCACTTGTGCACGTGATCTCAGAACGCTACGGAACCCACCGCTGGATGTTTATCCCCAATACCCTGCACCTGGACACATTGTACGTTTCTCCTGACCTGGCAGTGGAACTGTCACAGCATGCTCGCTGCCGAGTGGAACCGAATCCTGTGACGCTGCAGTTTCAGGATGGTCAAATTCAACTTTCATTCTGATCAACAGCAATGACGCCGCCGAACGAATCCTGCCAAACGGTAAAGGCTGTTATCAGGCTAATGCGGCAGGTGCCCTATCTCAGCTGTGCGACGTCGTTTGCAGCCTGCGGCAATTCCTGAGGACCTCAGCTGACGCTATCTCTTGTTGTTTTTGGGTGACCGGATTGCTGATCCAGAATTTCCCGGATTTGCCGCAACAATTCACGCGGAGCAAATGGCTTCTGGATCACTCTGGAATCGGGGGGGAGTAATGCTCTTCCGCTGACCACTTCTACAGCATATCCGGACATAAACAAGACCTCCATCTCAGGGCGGTGTCTCTTCAGTTGCTCTGCCAGATGGCTGCCATTCATGCCCGGCATGATCACGTCCGTCAGCAGCAAATGGATTGGATCCGTAGTTCGTTCCGATATCTGAAGCACTTCCCTCCCGGAATTTGCCGCCAGCACACGATAGCCCTCGCGAGCCAGCGTGGATTGCAGGATCGGCAGCAGTTCGGAATGATCTTCGGCCAACAGAATCGTCTCGGTTCTCTGCTGAGTCGCATTCAGGACTGATGAGTCACTTTCAGGGTCTGTCTGTTGTTCCTGGGAGACCCTGAAAATAAGTACGATTGTTGTGCCTTGTCCGGGCTGACTGTTGACGTGAATACTGGCATGGTTCTGCGAGACAAGGCCATACACCGTTGATAAACCGAGACCTGTCCCTTTCCCGGGATCCCGTGTTGTGAAAAAGGGATCAAACATTCGGGATTGCACTTCGAGTGTCATTCCGCATCCGTTGTCGTGTACGATCAGTGCAACGGCATCGTGTTCACTGGGAGGTATGTCTGCAAAGACACGCTGTCCAGCATCCAGATTCTTCGCAGTAATAGTGATCTGGCCGTCCCGTTCAATCGCGTGTCTCGCATTCATCAGCAGATTCGCCATGATCTGGTCAAGCTGGGATGGATCCACCTCGATCTGACGCAGGCCCAGCGAAGGCAACCAACGCAGTTCTGTGTCTGCGCCAATAACAGAATGCATCAGTCTCAGTATGCGAGGAATGGAATCTGTCAGATCGACGGCCTGGGGTGCTACTTTCTGCTGCATGGCAAATGTCAGTAACTGCCTGGTCAGGTCCGCTGATCGGCGGGCAGCTCGCCGAACCTGCACAACCTTGTCGGCAACCCAGGTGTCGGTCGTACTGCGAGAAAGCAGAATATCGCAGTATCCGATAATCACCTGTAGCATGTTGTTAAAGTCGTGCGCGACGCCACCGGCGAGTGTCCCGACCGCCTGCATTTTCTGAGCCTGAATCAGCTGGGATTCCATCTCCTTCTGTCGAACTTCGGCCTGTTTCCTGTCAGTGATATCATCAATCACAAGGATTTGGCGGGGAGTCGGTACAGAGAAAGTGCTTAAGTCATTGACAGTGACCCTTACCCAGCATTCATTTCCATCCGGCCTTCGAACAAGCAACTCTGATGCACCCCGCTTCGGCTCACGCAAAAAGTTTAATGGCTCGCCATTCGCTTCCAGCAGGACATCATGGAGATGCAACTTCTGCAGTTCCTGTTCACTGCACCCGAAAATTCGCTCGGCGCTCGGATTCACCTGGAAAAAATGGCCTTGCGTGGTATCAATGACCACGACCCCGATTGCAGCCTTGTCATAAATGTTCCGAAATCGCTGCTCACTTTCCTGCAATGCCCTTTCCGTTCTCCGGCGCAGATTCACATCCTCAGCCAGCCGATCGTTCGCCTGCATCAACGCGTCACGTGTCTCAATCATCGCCGTATTCATCGTCTGGTAGCGGTACGTAACGACCCACATCGTTCCACCACTGCCAGCCAGCATTGCGGCTCCCAGAAGGCCGTAACACAGCAGATCGGCTAAAAAGGGCCGCAACCAGCCATTTTCGGGAACAACCATCAGTGTCCATTCGCCGCGAGGTAACACCGCCATCGCACGACAGGGATACAGCGATTCAATTTCCGGTTCACCCCAAATCACTTTTCCAGATTCATCTTTCAGCAGTAATCTCAGGGGCAACGAAGACTTGCGATCGGTAAAGTCACAGACTGCCAGCAGTTGTCCAAGGTCAACGACGCTGACCAGCAGTTGGTCCTTCAATCCTGCTCCACTGATATCCGTGGCAATCTGCAGAACTGGGTCTGGTCGCTCAGAGAATTTCGGGAAAAAACAGAAGGCGTTAGGAGACGCTGGTGTTTCGTTAGCCTTGAAAACACGCATCATTTCCGGATACGATACCCGCGCATATTCGGAGGCAAGTTTTTCGGGCGGATCAGCAAAATCTGACCACCAAATCAAACCATCAGCCGTTTCCCAATACCGTGCACGGATCCACGCGACGTTGAACCGAAATTGCTTTTCCAGCGACTTCAGGTCTGGAA
>CAIQIE010000028.1 GCA_903871805.1 uncultured Planctomycetaceae bacterium
CAAGCAACTTTGCCAGTAGATTCCGGAACGTCCGCAATATTTCATGAAATTCACGGCTTTGTTGCCTGATTTCAACAGACGCGGCCGCTGCCCACGACCAGAACCTTGTCTATGGCACAAAAACTGGTCTGCGTTGGCAGTAACCGTGCTGTGTGAGACCAGTCGTCGAAGTTTGCCCCTGACTCCGACATCCGGTTTTCGGCGATCAGTACCAATTGGCGCAGGGAGTTTCTACACTAAAATTTCCATCGCCCATCGCGAAGAAGACTCTTCCTTCCACCCTCCTTCGTAAAGCTAAACAGTATGGTCCCACCAATTCAGTGTCGTCGGCTTGCCGGATTTCTGCTGCTCCTGTTACCCCTGCTGCCCGATTCCCTTGTCCGTGCTGCAGACCCGCCAGCAGGGCTCACAGAAGGCGAAAAACGCGGGGGCTGGAAACTGCTCTTCGACGGTATCTCCACGACAGGCTGGCGAAACTATCGCTCCGACAAACTCAGCAACGGCTGGGCCGTAAAAGATGGAATCCTCGAACGCATCAGTACTGGTGCCGGTGATATCGTCACCACCGACCAGTACAGAAACTTTGAGCTGTCTCTGGAATATCGTATTTCCAAAGGTGGCAACAGCGGAATCATGTTCCGTGTCACCGAAGATGATCCTCGCCCATGGGCTTCAGGACCCGAAGTTCAGATACAGGACAATGTCGACGGCCGTGATCCGCAAAAAGCGGGTTGGCTCTACCAGCTGTACACTCCCGTAAAACCAGAGTGGGCGACAAAGTTTGAAAATCAGGTCGGCTTCAAAGGCATCGACATGGATGATGCCACTCGGCCCGTCGGCGAATGGAATCATGTCTACCTGCGCGTGTCGCCACGCCAATGCGAAGTCGCAATCAACGGCGTCAGCTACTACTACTTCAATATGGGTACGGAAGACTGGAACAAACGAGTTGCAGCCAGCAAGTTCCGGGAATTCCCGCAGTTTGGTAAGGCGGAAAAAGGCCATATCTGCCTGCAGGATCACGGCGATCCAGTCGCGTTCCGCAATATCCGAATTCGCGAATTGTCTGAAGACGGAACTGTTGCAGATCCTGTCGATGGTCAACTGAACCTGACTGGCGTTCCGGCATTCCCAAAACTCAAATGGGAAGGCTTTGAAGGAGCAGATGACGAAGGAAAAATCACCACGCTGCGTCTGCTGGCACTGACACACGCGGGTGATGGCAGCAATCGCAATTTCGTGGTGTCACAGTCAGGCCAGATCTACGTCTTCCCCAATCAGAAGGAGACAACAGAGGCCAAAGTCTTTCTGGATATTCGTGACCGAGTCCAGGATTGGCGGAAGGATGCGGAAGAAGGTCTGCTGGGGCTGGCGTTTCACCCTGACTACCGCAAAAACGGTTACTTCTACGTTTGCTACAGCTCCTCGGCCGAGCCCAGAACGTCAGTCATTTCGCGTTTCAGCGTCTCGAAAACAGACCCGAACAAGGCCGACCCAGGCAGTGAACTGGTAGTCATGAAAATTCCGCAGCCGTTTTCCAATCACAACGGCGGCTCCATCGCCTTTGGTCACGACGGATACCTCTACATCGCATTGGGCGACGGCGGTGGCCGAAATGATCCGCTCGGACATGGTCAGAACCTCGGTACACTCATGGGGTCCCTGCTCAGAATTGATGTGAACAGGACCGAGCCCGGCAGGAACTATGCCGTTCCGGCCGACAATCCGTTCCTTGATCGCAAAGGAGCTCAGCCCGAAATCTATGCCTATGGCTTTCGCAATATCTGGCGTCTGACCGTCGACCGCAGCACCGGAGATCTCTGGGCTGCCGATGTCGGCCAGGACTTCTGGGAAGAAGTGAACATCGTCAAAAAGGGCGGGAATTACGGATGGAGCGTTCGTGAAGCGTCCTACCCCTTCAATAACAAACCCTCGACCAGCACTGATGAACTGATTCCGCCCGTCTGGGAATACGATCACCAATTGGGCAAGTCCATCACCGGGGGCTTCGTCTACCGCGGCTCTCGGCTTCCTGAACTGCAGGGAATGTATGTCTACGCGGACTTCATCAGCGGACGCATCTGGGCACTCAAGTACGACCCTGCCGCCGGCAAAGTGACGGCCAACAAGAGCATCGCCTCCACAGGTTTCCCGGTTCTTGCCTTTGGCGAAGATGAAGCCGGAGAAATGTTCTACATGCTGGAAACGATCGATGGACAGGGGATCTATCGATTTGATCCGACAAACTGAACCCTGACAACTCCGAGGCAAAGACGAACGACAGAGCCTCAATCAAGCGGGCATGATCTCCGCCATCATGGAAATCGCCCCTCAGAGGCTCTCTTCGTTCGTCATTCCCCCACCGAGGTGCCATGCACCTTTGGTCACAACTCAAACACCAGATTGCACTTGTGACACGTAACCCCCTCAGCTTTTGTGGTTGCTCGTTCGGCAGTTTCGCCGCAGTGTACTGACCCCGGCAAGAGCCTCTGGACGCCCGGCTTCCGTGCGGAATCGACGGCGGAAGTTCTGCACAAGATCCAGCCAGGATTCCACAGTGCAGTCCAGTCGCTCCATGATCGGCTGTAGATCGCCAGAGATCGCCCCCGGCTTGTCTCGACGCAATTGCCGCCCGGTCCAGTCCAGCAACTGCAGATACTGATCCAGTGTCATGAACAGACAGCCCTTGTTGCTGGCTCGTCGCGCGGTCTGCTTTTCACGGGACTTCTTCTGCTTTGGCTCCAACTCCACAGGAGCCAGCCAACCGGCCCGCGGCCCGTGCTCTGTGTTCACCGCCTGCGCTTCTGCGGTGCCATTGGATTGTGCCTCCTGGCGATCCTGAATACGCGCCTGAGCACCAGTGAAATCACTGGTTTCAGGAGCCTCCGCGATGCCAGCTCGAATCGGATTCAGGTCC
>CAIQIE010000029.1 GCA_903871805.1 uncultured Planctomycetaceae bacterium
AACAGCAGTGAGAGAATTCGTAGTAACATCATTGTCGAACCAGTTCTGTCAGTTTTTGCGGTCGCCATTTGAGATTCCAGAAGGATTCACCTTCAGCAGCACATCCGCACTCGCGCGGAAGCCGAGATCCTGTGTTCCCTGTCCCACATCGGCTTCGAAACGCACTTCGCGTCGGCCTGCAGGATCGCTCCTCAGTTCCAGTAACTTCCATTCGGTTTCCTCGCCGGAAAGGATCGACGACGAAACCAGATTTTCCATCAGTCGAACGTCGCACCAGTCTGCCGGCTGAACGTCTCCGCCAGACTGATCAAGGGCACGAATTCTCAACGGGGCCTGAATTCCTGCTTCGTTGTGAATCTCGATCAGGAATCGATGAGTCCTGTGCTGAACGATCGATTCGGGCAGCGTCACAGGAGCCAGCTTGACTCGAGATTCCGGATTGATTTGCACCTTCAGGATCGTCAGCGGCTCAGCGGCGTTTCGCAGGTTGCCGGTGTGCACAGACTGCCTGACCGCGTTTACGAACGGATCCTCATGACTTAACGGCGAAACAAACGATGCCTGCATCAGCAGGAGATCTCGCTGTTCGTCAATCGTCGCCATGCCCTGTTGCGGAGGCTGCGATCGGATCGCCATCAGCCGTTCATAGCGACGAATGGATTCACCAGCATACGCGAGAGCTTCATTCCGCTGATTTGCGTTTCCGAACAAGCCCTTCGTCTGGATGTCGCGAATGTGCAGTCGCATGCGATCGATCCACTCATGAGCCGCCTGATCGCGAAACACCGAACGCCCATCAACGTGAACGTACACCGGACTGGTATGCGCGATATCCGCATGCCAGATCGCGTTCCACTGATTGTTCCGCGAACACCTCGCCACAATCCAGCGACTTTCGCCAGCAGGTATCGTGACGGTTAGATCTGCGTCCTTCTCCTGAGTCTCGATCTCTTTGAGAACCGCACCATTGGAGAGGATCTGAACTCGCCCCAGTGGAAATCGTGACTTCGCCGTCACTTGAATCTTCAGCGGTTCATCGGCTGTCGTCGTCAGGACCTCACCAATATCTCTGTTGTTCACGGTCAGAGTCATCAGCGGACCGGACGTTGTAAACGTACGACCTCGACGAATTCCATCGATCCACTTTTCGTAGGCGAAGTCGCCTTCGACCTTCACATACGCACGCGCACAACCTGCAACACGGGCTGGATGATCGCTGCCGTTGGTCAGCGGTAACTGGAAGCCACAGTCGAGCAGGCGGTAGTAATCATCCGGCTCAATTTGATCGAGCGAATCTGTCAGGCCATGGACGGCGTTCAGAGGCAGCTCATGATTGGCCCCGACTCCGTGCGCCTCGATAATGATGCCCCCCTGTTCACGAGCCTGCAGAATGGCGGTCCTGTTGATCGGGTAGTCCAGAGAATCATCACCGGCAATCTGCGGTCCGGTGCCGATAGGAAGCACCAGCCACTTCAGGTTCAGGAAACAAAGGTGCCCATACAGGTTCTGATTGCGATACTCTTCGGCCATCTCTATGTGATACTCGGAATCACTCATCGTGACTACAGGTCCCATGGGTGCCTGTGATGGCTTGATGAAGGCATCGATTGGCGTGCGATGCAGCAGAGTCAGATTGTTCGCCACACGCAGATCTTCGGCCCGCTGAACGAACGCCAGATCGCGGAGTGGCAAGTCGACATTCCACGCATTTGTCACCCAGTGAATGTGTGTGTCCCCGCTGACCCAGCCTTGCTCTTTCGCATTCAGCAGTCGCCTTGAGACAAGCGTCAGATCGCGTGTCTCACCGGCCGGTACGTCGATCGTTTCGGTCACCAGATCATGTTCGAAACCGCGTTCCAGGGTGACGCTGGTGCTGCCAGGCGGCACATCAATTTCGAAACTTCCATTCGCATAAAAGAAAGGCACGCGTGCTACCCCCATCGCCGGCAACGGCACAACAGGCTTTTCGGTAAACGTCCGATTCTGTGCAAACGGGCCCGCCATCCGAAGCTGCCAATCGCTTCCTTCGACCCAAATCCGTGCCGCCGTTGAGGAACCTGTTTCGCCATCCAGCAGCTTTGCACGCAGTCTGGCGGGAGTCACCATTGAAACCGGCAGTGCTAATGTGCGCGTCAGCTCAGCGGCTTTAAAAATCAGTTCGGGCTCAGCAGGTTCCGCAGCGATTTCAAGCAGCAATGGCTGCGATGATCCTGGAGGAATGGTGACCGGGCTCGACACGAATTCCGGAACCGCCGGTGAAGCGGCCGCAATGGTCAACGGTGCGTCCGTAGCATTTTGCATTTCCACGATGACAAATCGAGTCAGTCCTTTTGCCACGTTGAGCGGCGAGACAGGGTTATTCCAGCTCAACTGGTCTCGATTCCAGCTTGCCGACAGCGTGACGATTCGCTGCCGCAGTTCTTCACGCAGCTTCGCGCGGTTATTCAGCAGTTCGTTCAGGGGGCGGGACAGCGGTGCCTGTGTGGCAAGTCGATGCTCGTCGAGCACCTGATCGAGCACCTGAGTCTGGATTCGCAGCGGACACCGGCGTGCGAGGTCGGCGAGGAACTGATACTGTCCCAACGCCACCAGCCGATCCTGCTCTGAAGGCTGCTGTTCTGATGGGGCCTGCCCGGAAAGATCCTGTGGCGACTTCACCGGCATTGAATCGTCCGGTATGGAATTGAGCGACGAAAAATTCGCGGTCGATCGCTTCATCGCCGCTGACTTCAACGACTTTCGATGGAACTCCGGCGGATGTGCGAAAACCTGGTCCGACAGTGCTCCGTAAAGACAGAAAAAGCAGAGAAGCGTCAAAAGGAGACGTGATCGGAAAGGCATGGCTATCTTCGCGTCCGGTCGGCAGAGTCGATGAAGGCAGGATTGGAGCGGAAAGTGACCTTGCGAAGACCAATCCCGCCTGTAGGATATCCTACAAGTTGAATTTGGAAAGAGGGGGATGATGCAAACTGCAAATACGACTGGAAAAGGCCGACGGTTGCTGGTCGACCAGGTACTGGACTCACTGACCAGCCTCATTCGCACGGAAGGACTCTGTCCTGGAGATCGCCTGCCGAGCGAGGCGGAGTTGTTTCAGCGAATGCAATGCAGCCGCAATGTGCTGCGTGAAGCCGTGGGACGTCTGAATTCACTGGGATTGGTCGAGGTGCGTCGCGGAAGTGGGATGTTTGTGGGTACGGCCGATACCGTTCGCTCCTGCGCGTTGTTGCTGCGATCGACGATGACGATTTCCATCAGCAACCTGATTGAGTTCACCGAGTTTCGTCGGGCGATTGAGGGCTACGCCGCTCGACAGGCCGCCATAAATGCAACCGACTCAGAACTTGCGGAACTCAATGCCCTGGCCATGGCGATCGACGAGGCTGACATCTCGCGAGAGGAGAGCCTGCAACGTGACTCAGCTTTTCATCTGCGACTAATGGAAATCGGCGGGAATCGACTGATGGCGTCGATTCTTGAATCACTGCTCGATTTTCTGCAGGCGTCAATGCATTCGACGACCGCGACGCCCCGCGATGTTGAAACCAGTCGGCAGCTTCATGCCGCCATCATGGACGGACTGTTGCGCCGCGATCCCGCCGCCGCAGAAACTGCGATGGAATTGAATCGCCAGCACACGATCGACTGCTTAAATCGTCTCGAAGAGACGCCATAACATCTTCTCACAGATCCCGCAGAAGTCAGACTGCCAGCATGACAATCAAGCGCCGTGAGTTTCTTGCCGCTGTCCCGGTCGCACTTGCATCGGCGACAGTTATTGCTCGTCAGGGCGACAGCGATCAATCGCTCCGCTCGTTCCTCCAGCCGCATGTACTGCAGCGGGAGACGCTCGATCGATTTCTGGATTCCAAAGCACAGGTGTGGGCAAAGTTTGATCCTGAATTGGGTTACCTCCTGAGAAACGCGTTCGTTCGTGATGGCGTCGATGGCTGTCACACGCTGGCACGTTATCAGGATTCAGGTCAGCGTCAGCAGGTGAATTTCCCCGATCAGCCATGTCGAATCAATTCCTATGGCGACAGTTTCACCCAGGGGCATCAGGTCAGCGATGGCGAGACCTGGCAGGAGATTCTGTCGGCTCATTTTTGTGAACCGATCCGCAATTTCGGCGTGGGGGGCTTCGGCGTCTATCAGGCCTATCGGCGGCTGTTAAGAAACGAAGCGACGGATGCGTCGGGAAAATACATTCTTTTCAACATCTGGGGAGACGACCATCTCCGCAGCGTCTACGCGTGGCGCTGGCTGGCATTTCCGGACAATGTTCTTGAATCGATGTCCGGGACAATGTTTCATGCCAATCCCTGGGTCCATGCAAGGCTGGATGATCACGGTGAACTGGTGGAACGTGACAGCCTGTGTCCGACCGAGGCTTCTCTTTATCAGTTGTGTGACCTGGATTTTCTGGTCAGGACCTTTCAAGAGGATGAGATCGCTCATCTGCTTTTCGCGCAGCGAACTGGTGCCTGCCTGAGTCTTGAAGTGCTTGAAAGAGTCGCCGCCAAATGCCAGAGAACCTTGCCCGATCTGACTACCCCGGACTCGATCAAAGCTGGGGCCACTCAACTGTTGCATGCGTACGCGGTCCGAGTTGGCATAGCCGTCATGGATCGTCTGCACGAATACTGCAAACGGAATGAAAAGGAACTGATGGTGCTGTTGAGCTATCCGGTGGGCGCCGTCTGGCACGCATGCAATCGCAGTCCAACGGACGACCCGGACAACACAGACTGGCATCCGCAGTACTTTAAAGACCATCTGGTGGCGAAGGGAATTCGACTGGTCGACAGCCTGCCCGCGCACGTCGCCGAGTATGACACGTTCAAGCTGACCGCCAAAGAATATGTCGATCGTTATTATATCGGGCACTATACTCCGCGAGGCAACCACTTCTTTGCGTACGCTGTGAAGGATGCGATCCGAGACTGGCTCACGCCTGCTCCACCCTCCTATCAGAACAACGGCGAACCACTGATTCGCTTTCAGGGCTACCTGCCCGGCTGAACCCGCCGCAGGGATCCACCCGATCGGCTGCTTGAAGACCGCTTGGGCATTTTTTGAGGCCACACACGCACGGTGGCCTCCCCCTTCAGAAACCTTAGCCCATGTTTCTGGCCAACGGGGTCCTTCTCTGCCTCGCTGACTGCAGCTCAGGCGTAACCTCGTCCCGACCGAATCTGTCCCCCGAAGGAAACAGCGGGGAGGGCAACGCAGAAGGACACTCAGTGGATGCCGCCGCGGGGGCCATCCACCTGTCGCCGCGTTATTTTCTGCCAGCCTCTGCGAGATGAATCGCAGATCGGCACCGCGTGGATATTCCTGCTTGAACGGGTGGGGTGCATCTTTGTTTCCGCTTCCTCACGGGCGCGGCTCGTGCTGGGCGTGACGGGGAGATTCTTCGCGCTTTACGCAGACTGCGAAATTTTACGTGATGCTGCCGGACAGCAACATCCGCAGACAACCCCGGCCATCAGACTTGCTGACGCTCGGCCCCAGTCGACAGCGAGTTCGTGTATAACCCGGATTGGCGCCCCAGTCGACAGCGAACTGGTGAATGTGGTTGAAAACAACTGAATATCTCTTCTATTTCGGCGTCGGATGGATTGCAGCCGATTTCTCAAAGGGGATCGTGATCTGATCAAGTTTTTTAACTCTGTTCAAAGTGGATGTCATCATGAAGCAATGTCTTGTACTTTTGGCGATTGGAATCGGGATGGGGATTGGGCCGCAAATATCCCACGCAGGCGTGATTGTGTTTACGGCCACGCTTGCCCCAGAGGTAATCGGTGCTACGGGGACTGGATTTGCGAGGGTGGAGTTTGATATCGTGGCTCATACCATGGCTTTAAACGTCACCTTTTCGGGTTTGAGTGGCAATACGACGGTCGCGCACATCCACGGGCCCACGGCGCTGCCGGGCACCGGAACCGCGGGCGTCATGACCACGACACCCACGTTCATCGGTTTCCCTACAGGTGTGAAGAGTGGAACGTTTAATTCCACACTCAACACGTCGCTGGCCACCACGTATCGGGCCGGGTTTATTACCGCCAGCGGTGGAATTCCCCAGGCAGAGGCGGCCTTGTATTCCAGTTTGCTGGTAGGGAAGGCCTACTTAAACATCCATACGGCCACCTTTCCTGGCGGCGAAATCCGCGGATTTCTGCAGCCTATTCCAGAACCATCCAGCCTTGCATCGCTGGCCATTGGAGCCGTTGGCTTGTTGCTCGGAAGACGGTTCGTCAAACGTAAATGAATGGCATCCGATGGAAAATGGTTGTACCATGTTTTGAACGCTTTGCGTGCCGACTTGTGTTCTGAAGACGCGTGGGGCTATTGATGGGCCAAAGACGAAGGGCCTCGGCCTGCGGACCTTCGGCGTCTGCGTGCTCGAGGCTCGGCGTAGGAATTTTTGCGACTCCGTTGTGTGTGCCGGTTTCTGTCACCCCGTCAGGATGAGAGTCATAAATCCTGGGTAATCCGGTGGCGGCGAGTTGCTTGCCACCGACTATTTTCTGCCAGCCTCTGCGGGCTGAATCGCAGATTGGCACCGCGTGGATATTCCTGCTTGAATGGGTGGGGTGCATCTTTGTTTCCGCTTCCTCACGGGCGCGGCTCGTGCTGGGCGTGACAGGCGGTACTGTAAGTGATAGCCGAGAAGACGTTGAATATCGTTCCCTGTCA
>CAIQIE010000030.1 GCA_903871805.1 uncultured Planctomycetaceae bacterium
CGTCTGGAGGAAGTGCTTACGCAGTGTCGGCATCGGCTACTGGCCGTACGTGCTGAGCGGGAGCGTCCATTTCTGGATGACAAGGTACTGACGGAATGGAATGCCCTGATGATCCAGGCACTGGCGGTGAGTGGTCGATTGTCAGGGCGTGAAGCTGATTTACAGCTGGCGGAACGAGCGGCTGACTTTCTGCTGACTCGATTGCGTGATAAAGAGGGGGCACTGGTGCGGTCGTGGCGAAACGGAGTGCAGGGGCCAAAGGCGTACCTTGACGATTATGCCAGTCTGGTTTCGGCGTTACTGACACTTCATCAATCCACAAAGAACGAACGCTGGCTGACGTCAGCTCAGGAATTGACACAGAAGCAACTGGAGCTGTTTTATGACGAGGATCTGAAGACCTTCTTCTTCACATCCGAGAGCCACGAAAAGTTGTTTGCCCGGACAAGTTCACCCTATGACTCTGTTTCACCTTCCGGTAACAGTGTGGCAATTCGCAACTTGCTGTGGTTGAGTGACAGAAAGCGGGAGTATCGCGAGCTGGCGGAAGGGCTACTGCGTCGATTCAGCGGCACGATTGAATCGGCGCCCGCCAGTTGTGCCGGTCTGGCGCTGGCGGCCCGGGATTTTCTGAAGTCGGAAGAGTCCAGTGGAGCGGACACGTCGGGCAGCAGACGGGGAATTGAGACAGGTCCTGTTCGACTGGCAGCACGGTCCCGGGAAGACCTTGAGCACATTGCGGGATCTGACCAGTCCCGGGGAATACAGGGACCATGGGAGCTCCAGGGGCGCCTGCTGTTGACGCGACTGGATGAGACCGAGGGGAATCAGAAAAAGCCGGCTGCCGACAAACCGGTCAAGGCGAAGATCTATACGTACTTCAACAAGTTACCTCGAGGCGGCCGATGTCCGGTTGCTATTGAGGTGACGATCGCTGATGGCTGGCACATCAACGCGAACCCGGCCAGTGCAGACTATTTGATTCCTACTGAGGTCCGGGTGAAAAGCCCACAGAAGGTGAAACTGACAAAGATCAAGTATCCGAAGCATGAAGAGCATGTGATCGCTGGTGAGGAAAAGCCGTTGTTTGTGTATGGCCGAAAGGTTCTGATCTACGGCGTACTGGAAGTCGATCCGGCGGAAGAGGCTGGTGAAGCGGAGGTGAATGTGGAGATACGCTATCAGGCCTGCAAAGGAGACTCGTGCGAGCCACCGAATCAGGTGCGGCTGACAGGTAAGCTGAAGATAGCTCAGGATGAAAGCGAACTGCAGAAGGTGAATGAAGCTCAGTTTCCGCAATGACTAAGTTCCGGGATCAGCACAGAACGTCTTTGCGATGCCATTTCGCCATCGCAGATGGTGCCTGCCGCTACGGAAAAGCAACGCGATGGAATACCCTGATGCTGTGCCGTTATAGAAATGTGACAGTCGATCGAAAGAGTTCTGGAACTCAGAAGTGTGAAGTCTCCAGTTGATCACTGTCGAGCTTGAGGAATTCAAAGGACAGCGGATATTCCCAAACCTGCTTGTTGAGTGCCTTGATAGCACCGAGGACGGGGAAAAGGAATGTCAGCAGACCATGAATGGGCAGCAGCAGCCAGCCGACAAAGACAAACGTCAGCAGATAGAAGACCGCACCGAAGATCATGGCACTGAGCATCCAGTTGATGATGACTTTTCCATGTTTGTCAATTTCTGTTGACTGTTCGCGGCCGAGGATCCACAACACGATTGGTGCGATGATTCCGGCACCTGTCCACCATAACAGCTGAGAAAGATGCATCAGGGCGCACCACACAGAGATTCGGACGCCGTAGATTTCACCGGGCCGATGACCAGAGGTTTTGTTCAGCACCTGCTGTTTGGCGCGATCAAATTCTTCAGCGGTTAGTGCACCGGCATCCAGCAGTCGTTTCAGTCGTTCAAGGTCTTCAGCGATCACCGCAAATCCTTTCGTATTGGTGACAGGCACCGCTTGTGCCGGCATTATGAGAGGAGGTCAAACGTCCCACAGGGAATCAGCGACAGATTTTGTGCTGAAATAGACAGTCATTGTTCATTGAGCAGCAGGGAATGTGTTCGTAGTGAAGTTGTTGTCCACATTCAACGGAAATCGTGGTGAATAGCAGTGGAGTTACCCACAGACAGATGATCGTTGGCGGATTGAGCGAGGGCAGCGATCCATTCCTGCACCTGGATTGCGTCAGAATAGCGGGCGCCCACAGGGACATCAGCGTCTCCGCGGACGACGCGACCAAAGGCGCGCAGTTCTTCGGCCAGCATACCGGTGGGTCCGGTGGTGCTGGTGCGGATTTCCAGAGCCATAGGCCAGGACGCGGACTCTTCCCAGACCTCGATAGGCCGTGGGTTCGGTTGTATGCGGGCGGCCCAGCCGTTTCCAAAGACTTCCATCCGATCAAATCCTCGAGGTGGCATCCCGTTGGGTGTCAGAAACGAGGCAGTGCAGGTGGCGAGAAGTCCGGATGACCACTGCAGGCAGGCGTGAACAAGGTTGGTAATTCCGCAGGTGGTGCGATGCTGAATTGCGGTCAATGAGACAGGTGGTTCCCGGTTGGTGAGTGCCTGAAGGCAGTACAAATCGTGCACCATGGTGGATTCGAGCGGTGTTTCGCCGGGAAAGGCAGCGGGGATGGAAGCCGGGCGATGCCGTACACAATCGATCAGCGAGAGTGGGCCGCGTTGAGCGACTTCAAGCTGTAGTTGCTGGAATTCGCTGTTGAACAGCAGGATATGACCCAGCATCAGGTTGCGGGAATCGGGCTGCACAAGAGGCTGCAGGCTCTTTGCTTCAGGGAGTGAATCGGCGAGTGGTTTTTCGAGCAGGACTGTCAGGCCCGCTTCGAGTAACTGACGGGTGACTGTGACGTGTGACGCTGTTGTGCAGGCCACGATCCAGGCCTCAGCACCGGATTTTTCGATTGCCGCTGACAGGCTGGACCAGTAAGGGATATCCGGCAATTCTGTGCGGAGAGGCTGAGGGCACTCGGGGCGGCGTCCGACGATGGCAACGAGCTGGAATTCGAAAAGTCCGGCAAGAGTGAGTGCATGCAACCGTCCGAAGCGACCTGTCCCGATGACACCGACTTTGATGGGTTGAAAACCAGCTGTCACCATGGTGTTCCTTAGAGCGGCTTGAGACTGTAGACCGTGGCCTGAGTGCGCACGGATGGCTTCAGTACAGGAGTTGTCATGACCATGGCGGTCTGTATGGCCGATCGAGTATCAGCGGACTATTGGAAGTGTGAGCGGAGCCGATGAAATCCGAGGGATAACCAACCAGGACGAGTACGACGGATGCGATCACCCTGCGCGAATCTCAGCAGATCCTCGATCAGTTGCCGGGCTGTGGTGTAGCGATATGCAGGATTTTTTTCGAGGCAATTCAGAATGATGGTTTCAAGACCACGCGGGAAATCGCGACATAGATCACTTGGGGCCATGGGCGACTGCTGCTGAATAAGTCGCCGCAGTTCGTCTCGCTGGGCATGTTCAAAAGGAGCGCATTGCAGGCACAGTTCGTACAGAGTGGCACCAAGGGCATAAATGTCTGCTGCTTCAGACTGGTGGCCGGACAGTCGTTCGGGGGCCATATACCGAAGAGTTCCACCAAAAGAGGAATCATGGGGTTCCAGTGGGTTCGGAGATTTGTGTGGATGAGTGTGATGTGTGAAGGAGGCGGTCGCCGAGCGGGAAAGATGGTCCGAACGAGGTGCTGGAATCGGCTGTGAGAGTCCGAAGTCTGTGATCCAGACATGACCGTAGCGGTCGATTAGCAGGTTTCCGGGCTTGATGTCATTGTGGCAGATGCCGGCAGTATGGGCGGCGTGCAGAGCGTGTGCAGTTTGCAGCCCGATGCGGGTGAAGTGTTGCCAGGCATCTGTCGTCAGTTGCAGTGGTGGTGTGGAAGCAGGAGCCGTGTCGACGTGTTGCTGAGTGTTCGTGGAGATTTTGGAAGTGGATTGGTCGGTGTTTGCGGGTGCTGGTATGAGTTCCTGTAGGCAGAGTCCAGTGGGGGGTGCGGTTCCGAGGGCGCGGATGAGGCGATCGAGGCTGATGCCGTGGATCAGTTGCATAACGAGGAAGCAGTAACCGTCTTCCTGGCCAGAACGGAAGACGGGGACAATTCCCGGGTGGTGCAGTTGTTGCACCGTCCTTGCTTCTCGTTCAAAGCGGCTGACCCATTCCGGCACAACAGACATGCGCCACGGAAGGACCTTCAGAGCGACCAGATGTCCTGACTGGAGGTCGCGGGCGCGAAAGACCACACCCATGCCACCCCGACCCAATTCCTGCAGAAGCTCGCAGTTTCCGAGGCGTGTGAAGGGAATGGAGCCGGGCATATTCTGGCGGATGGACCGGGATTCTTTTTCGACCCGGGCATGTTCCAGCATGGCCAGGACGGGGAAGACGTCACGAATTCGATCTGCATGGGGTGGAAAGCGTCGGGCGTAGAGTTCGATGGATGGTTTTCTGCCCGCTCGGAGTTCCTCGACGAACTGGGACACCAGCACTTCGAACGGCTCACGGGACCGCACACTGTGATCCTCAGCGGAGACGGGTAGTCCGAGCAGGTGAAAGCCACAGGGCTCGGCATCGTCAGCGTGTGGTTCGGGGGAGCTCATCGGTGGAATCCGGGAAACGTCGGCGAAGGAACGACGCAGCGACAGTGCCACATGATAACGGCGAGTCCCCGGAAAACTTTTGTCACGCGGGGTTTTACCCGGGTGGAATTCCCGGGAAACAGGGACCGTCAGGTATTTGGAAATCCGCAGTGGACACGAGCGACAAAAGTCTGTTGCTTGAAATCGTACCATTGTCACGGGCGCGGATTTTTTTGCGGCAGCGCAATGGTAGATCTTCTCAGGCGACCAAAACGCTGTTGGAGGCCGCGTGACGGCGATATGACGCGGCAAAA
>CAIQIE010000031.1 GCA_903871805.1 uncultured Planctomycetaceae bacterium
CACGGACGGTCCTGCAGAAAACGGCGCTCACCATCACCGTGCTGCTCAACCTGTCCCTGCTCGGTTTCTTCAAGTACTACAACTTCGGCATCGATACGTGGAATCAACTCATGCATCAGGCCGGCTGGACATCGGCCGCCGTGAATTCCACCCTGCGAGTCACTCTGCCACTTGGCATCAGCTTCTGGACGTTTCATGCCATCAGCTATGTTGTGGATGTCTATCGCGGACATGCCCGGGCAATTCGTAACTATGTGGACTACAGTTGTTATGTGGGCATGTTTCCGCAACTGGTCGCCGGGCCAATTGTTCGATTTCAGGACATCGCCGAGCAACTGTCTCAACGCTCCTCGTCGCTGGAAAAGGCCGCCACCGGCATCGTCTTCTTCAGCCTCGGATTTTCCCGAAAAATTCTGCTGGCAAATCCCTGCGGCCAGATTGCGGATCTCGCCTTTGAAGCTGATAGCATCGGAACTGCTGAAGCGTGGCTGGGCGCCGTGGCTTACGCGTTTCAGATTTACTTCGACTTCAGTGGCTATTCCGACATGGCCATCGGGCTTGCTCTGATTTTGGGTTTCCAGTTTGTGAAGAATTTTGATTCACCGTACTGCGCCACATCCATCACGGATTTCTGGCGTCGCTGGCACATCTCTCTGTCGTCATGGCTGCGAGACTACCTGTACGTGCCGCTGGGTGGAAATCGCAAAGGCACCCTGCGTACGACCATCAATCTATTCACGGTGATGGTTCTTGGAGGTCTCTGGCATGGCGCCGCGTGGACGTATGTCACGTGGGGCAGCCTGCACGGATTGCTGCTGTGCAGTGAACGCCTTGTGGGACGCCGACCTCTGCACGCGCGACTGCCGAAGCCACTGCAGATCCTGCTGACCTTCGTACTGGTGTGTCTGACATGGGTCGTGTTTCGCGCCCACTCTCTCCCGCACGCAGGCAGGTACATGGCCAGCCTGTTTAGCTTCCGAGCTCCAACGGCCAACGCGGCACTGCTCAGCGAACTGCTTTGGCGCAGCGATGTGCTCTGCCTCCTCATCCTCGCCGCTGTCGTCACCTGGGCCGCCCCCTCCACATGGGAATTCACACGAAAAATCACATGGCCCAAAGCTGGACTCGCCATCGCCCTGCTCTGGGCCGCCATGGTCGGAATGGCTATCCAGTCCTTCAATCCATTCATCTATTTCATGTTCTGAAAACCCCGGAACCTGCGGTAGCACGCTGAGCAGCTCTGGCGGGGAATTAAGCTCGTTGATTTGCTGTTTACAGAATCCTGCATGTCCCTTTCTTCGCAAATCGACTACAATCACAGCACGATTCGGATTGTCGCCCGCCCGTATCAACCTGGCTCGGCGGGTCGCAGATCTGATCCTGTTCGCTGCAGACACGGCCTGCCACGGCAATCGTCAAGCCCTGTGGGTGGTCAATTTCAATCGTCTCAGGTGCACAACAATGAAACCTGCTGTCCCCGTCATTTCTGCATCGCCGAAATCAACCTTCGTCAGCGATAAGTCGCAGCGTTCCCGGGCCCAGGTATTCCGGCAGTGTGTTCGCCCATGGACGGCCACGACGCGCTCAACGGCCGCCGTCCTTTTGGGCATCCTCAGCACTCTGTCCGCTCAGGCTCAATCCCCGACAAGCACGGATTCTGCTACTCCGGACACTGCCGCTCTGCTGGAAAGACTCAGCGATCCCGGCTTTGGACTGCGTCAAAGGGCCGTGCAGGATCTTCTGGAACAGGCGCGGACCACCACAGGATTGCAGACGCTCGGGGCGGCTCTTGAAAACCAGGCAAATCCCGAAGCCGCCCGCCGAATCATTGAAGTGCTGGAACTCGCCTGGCGGGATTCCGACTTTCGCGAACCACAGGCCCAGGAGATCTCCGAGATCCTCGAGCGCGCTGCCGTGTCCCGTCGCTGGTACCTGGCAGAAGCCGCACGCGATATCCTCGATCGACTCTGGCAGCGGCGAGTCGAAATTGCCATCGCCGAACTCACCAGACTCAAGGTTCCCATGGAGCCCCGCGATCCCACCCTGCTCTGGAAAGCGTCCGAGAGCGCCGGCTCCATGTTTCGTGGCGATCCGACCACCGATCAACACCTGAAAATCTATATCGATGAAACCTGGCCCACAGATCCCCGTGCATTCCAACTGCTCCAGCGACTCGAAGGTCTCGCAGCATGGTCGCGAATTGGTGGTGGACTGGTTTCACTCTACAAGATTGACGGAAATCCGCTTTCCGTCGAACAGACTGCTCTGCTGAAAGGCATCTTTGGCGATCTGCGTATTCAGGAACGTGGCCGCGTCTGCCTCGGTGTCCTCCAGGATGGACTGATCGATGGCGGTGTCGGTGTCCCCATTGGACGTGTCGAAAAAGACAGTTCCGCAGACCGCGCCGGGCTCAGGTCCGGAGATCTGATTCAGGCACTCAATGGACAGGAACTTCGCGACTTCGACGACCTCGTCAAACTCCTGCGCCAATTCAAAGTGGGCGACACAATCACCATGACAGTGATTCCACAGCTCTTCGCCCCCAGAAGAAATTTCGGAGTTCCCTTTCCGCCCGATGAGCCTCAGAATCCCGACGATGGCACGCGCACGCCTCGGGAGGTCAAGGTCACACTCCGCGGATGGTACGAACCAGACTCCGATAACCCGGACGTTCCCAATCCTGCTCCACCACTGGAACCTGAACGCCGGGCTGAGTAACCAATCCACACGGCTCAGTCTTAACATCACCGCTCTGACGCATCTCTTCCGCCCACACCAGCACAGTCAGGGTTCTGTTGTTCCTGCAGGGTGCGGACGCGGCTGTGAGAGATCTGACCTGCCCCGCCATCTCAGGCCGGATGTTTCCGACGCAGGCGAGCATGCCGCAGCGTGCGGGATTTCAGCTTCAGAAACAGTGCCAGCATTTGCTGAGCATCGCGGTATCGGCGACGCGGATTCAGATCAATCGCCCGACGCATGAAGTCAATAAACTCCGGGTGAATCCGACCCCGCAACTTCGAATATCCCGCCACCGGCCATTCAAATGGCCACTCCGGCCACTGCCCCGACAGCAACCGCCAGACAATCAAACCGATCGAGAACACGTCCGAACGAAATGACGGCTTACCCATCGCCTGTTCCGGCGCCATGTAGCCAATCGTCCCCGTGCCACCCCCCTGAACCGTCCTCTGCGAAACTTTGGCAATTCCGAAATCCGCCAGCCGAATTCGATTGCCTGCAAACAGAATGACGTTCTCTGGTTTGATGTCGCAGTGAATGATGTGGTGAGTATGCGCCAGGGCCGTCGCCCGCAGAATCTGCTCCGCAATTTCAAAAGCCGATTCCAGACAAATTCGACGCGTCATCCGCTGTGCCAGAGTCTCCTCGCCCAGAGGAAACACAACCACCAGGCGGTCATCAATGATACTGGCGTCCTTGATCGGCAGGATGTTGTCATGTTCCAGAGGCGCCGTGGTGCGGATCTCCTTCCGGAAATCCGAGAGCACCGATTCCGTGGTGTACTGCGCGTGCGGAATCTTGATCGCCACGCGAATTCCCTGCACAGTGTCCATGGCCTGATACACCGAGGCAAAACCGCCGGCGCCAAGTTTGCGCTCGATACGATATTTGCCCAGTTTCTGGCGAATTCTGAGTTCGCCGGCTGTTGTGGAACTGCTTGGCATGTTCAGACTTGCTCTTGGCCCCGGCGGGAGTCGCCCCCCAGCCTGCTTCTGTAAACCAACCACAGTCAGAGAACGATCCCCCCCAAGGTTACTCAGGCAGACGGACGCCTGTTCCTGCATCACCGCAGAACGGAGGGATCGTGTCGATTGTTACCAGAGTTCAGATTCGGCGAGTCACAGCGATCTTCAGGACCTCGTTTCACCCGGCAGTTGCAGTTCGCTGCTTTCCGTTCGCCCTGCAGCGTTAATGAAGTCATATCCGTTGCACTTTTCCAGTTGTCTTTCCGGAAACACGAAATTTTTGCTCAAGTTTTCGCCGCCCCACCCAAACAAAACGCAACCGGCCGCCCACAAACCTCGACCGGAAGATCGCGGCTCCCGCCAAGCCGCAAACCTCAACAGGGAGGGCGCGGCAGGTGTGGCGCAACGCCGGCTTATCATGAGTGTTTTTTAACGCAGAGACACAGCGTTTTACGGCGAAACACAGGGAATTCATTGATATTGGGGCAGGAATGCTGGTGCAAGTGTTCGCCGCGTCTTCGTCTGTTTCGCTAGCCCGAGCGGTGGCCCCCATACCAACCCGAAGCGCCAGCGAGGAACG
>CAIQIE010000032.1 GCA_903871805.1 uncultured Planctomycetaceae bacterium
CGCGTTTCAGGCCGATCCTGAAAATCCTGAAAAACGCATGGCTGTCGTGCGTCTGCTGAGTCTAAGCGGTCAGCCATCCAAAGCGGCCGACTTGTTGCTGCCGGTCGTAGCCCAATACCCAAGGGGCAATTGCAGTCTTGTAGAATTTCTCGTTCAGGCACTTCGTACGGAAGAGGCGAGGACGATCAGTGAAGCCGCCGTGTTGCAGGCGGAATCAAACCGTGGTTCCCTGGAATCCGTGTCTATTGCCGCAGAATGTCTGATCTCTCTTGGGGAGTATGCACGGGCAAGAAAACTGCTGCAAACTGATTCGGGGGCAGTTCCTGGTGTGCCGATCCTGGCCAGACTCTATGGGATTTCCTGTCTCAGGGAGTTTGATGCGATCGCGAGCAGACCTGTCCGTACAAATCTGGGGCCGGACCGCTGGCTTCCGTCGGTCGAAGATCCGGCGGATGCGGAAAATCTGCTGCAGCTGCTGACGGACGCGTCGTCCATTGGTGTGGTTCGGGCGGATGTCACGGATCGCCTTGTCCGCCTTATACTGTGTGGTTGCAGCGTCTCTGGCAAGGCAGAAGTGAGACTGATGCAAATGCAGGCTCAGGGGATTTCTGTTCCAGAAATTCTGAATCAAATGGGCAGCCACGCGCTTCTGCACGAACAACACGCAAAGGCCTTTCAATGGCTGGATCGAGCCAACTCGCTGACCCCCGAGAAAAACCCGGTCATACTGAATAATCTCGCTCTGGCTGTTCTTCGAGGGAAGCTGGATACCCCGGACCGGGCACTTGCCTACATTAACGAGGCCCTGAAATTGCTGCCAGGCAACCCGGAACTGCTCTCGACTCGCGGCGAAGTGCTGATTGCCATGAACGACTGGAATGCCGCACTGCAGGATCTTGAGCAGTCTCTGCAGGTGCGATCCGGTCGTCCTAAAGTTCATCGGCTGCTGAATGTGGTTTGGAAGGGACTCAACAATCCCGAGCGGGCTGAGGAGCAGCAACGCCTTGCCGACGCTCTGGAGAAAACCGCCGTCGAACGTCAGTAAGTTGTCGGGCCAGGCTGCCGCTCGCTCTGGCGGGGTAATCCGGGGGCTTCTGCGTCAGCAGAGTGGTGCGAGCGGCGAGCACATGATTTCATAACTGTTTCTCCAGCTCGTCCATGGCGGTTGCACTGGTATGGTCCAGGCGGATGGCGTTGTCACAGCGCAGCAGATGGTTGTACTTCACTGCTGCTCCGGTATTGAACAGCACAACTGTTTCTTCGGGCTGGATCCATCCAGTTGCACGAAGCTGAACGGCTGCTCGCCAGACGGCTCCACCTTCCGGTGCCCCATGAATCCCCTGCAGCCTTGCTAATTCTTGCACCCCCTGCATTAACTCGGCGTCGGACAGGGTGATTGCCGTGCCATGGCTGCGTCGCAGGATATCCAGCATTAGAAAATCCCCGACGGCTGCCGGCACGCGCAGCCCGGAGACGATGGTTTTGGCATTGGGGAACATCGGTGCGGAGACTGCACCATCGTGAAACGCTTTCACGATTGGAGCACAGCCTTCCGCCTGAACGACGACCATCCGCGGTCGGGCGGAACCGATCCATCCCAATTGTTCCATCTCGTCAAAAGCCTTCCACATACCAATTAATCCCGTACCGCCTCCCGTGGGATACAGAATAACGTCCGGTAACTGCAGATCAGTTGTGTGACGAGCGTCCGCGAGATCAAAGGCCAGCTCGTAGCCCATGGTTTTCTTGCCCTCAAGTCGAAAGGGCTCTTTCAGTGTGGACAGGTCAAACCATCCGAATCGGTCGCAGGCGGCGCGGCAGAGTCTTCCACAGTCGCTGATCAGTCCGTTGACCAGAATGACTCTGGCACCACCGCAGGCGGACTCAAGTATGTTGGCTGGCGGTGTGTCCTCCGGAACAAAGATCACGCAATCCAGCCCGGCGCGCGCAGCGTAGGCCGTGGCTGCCCCGGCCGCATTACCGGCTGATGGCAGTGCGACCGTTTTCACTCCAAGAGCCAGAGCTCGCGTGATCGCAGCGGACATGCCCCGAGCTTTGAAGCTTTGCGTCGGATTAAAACCTTCGTCTTTGACCCAAAGGTCGCTAAACTGCCCAAAGATACCACGTTGTGTGCATTTCAGCAGAGGCGTCATGCCCTCGCCCAGCGTCACTGCCTCCGACAGAGAATCGACGGGCAGCACTTCGTGAAAACGCCACATCGACCGCTCGGTCCGCTGACGAATGTCCGCCGGTCGCAAATGTCGCAGCGACTGCAGGTCATATCGGGCCAACAGGGGTTTGCCTGCCCTGCTTAACCCCTGCAGTTTACTGGGGTCGTGAACTTCCCCGGTCAGCGAGCATTCAAGGGACGTGTGCATCAGCGGCAATTTCCTTCGGTCTTGAGACAAACTGCTGTTTTTCGGTAAAAAACGGACACTCAGGCAACGAAACGGCAATCGGTGCGTCAGCCTGGGGGTGCGAACTCCTGTGTTTTTCGCATCAGCGAGTCCGTTTTCATGCTGAACATTTTCGTCGTTGTGACAGGTTTAACTTTGTTATCCTGTCACAGAAGGACGGGAATGTCCAACCTGCATCGGCTATGAGGCTGCCGGGGAAACGTTTCCGGAGTCCTCTGGTTTCGGTCCAGGGAGTTTGGTACGAGCGTTCAAGAGATTCTGCTGATTCACAGATTTTCCTTCACGATGGCAAGGATGCCTTCAGAGTGACTTCACAATCCGCATTTTCACGTCACGTTCCGTCTATTCGACATCTGTTGGTCTGTCTGGTGGCTGCGACTGCCATCACACAGTGCAGTGCCAGCTGGATGACGCTGGTTGGCAGCAGCGTGTTGTCGGCTGTCGCCCTTGCAGGGGGCATCGGTGCGGGGCTGGCGCTGACGGCCTTTGTGTTGTGGTCGACGGACCCGTGGCTGGTTTCTGTCCATCGTCTGCGTTTCGGTGTTCCCGTGGTTTTAATACTGACGGCATTCGGAGCATGGATATCGCCACGACTGCTGCAAGCGACACTTGATGCCGGGGTGGCCACATTCTTCAGTACGACAACATTCCGCGTATGTCTGAGTCTGGTGTTTCCCAGCTGCGTGATAGCCGTACTTTCATCGTTGGCAATGACACCTGTCATCTGGTCCGGCAGAGACGCGGGACGTGACTGGCGGGATACGCTGCTGATGCTGTTTGTTGTCTGTCCGATGGCCTGCGTACAGGCTTTCGGGGATCTGCCGATGTCATGGACCGTGACTGCACTTTGCGCCGTCTCAGCTCTGGTCTGGCTCCTGACAGTCCCGGTGCGGCTGAACAGTCATGAAGAACGCGTCTTTCCGGCGAAAAAACGGCTGTCGGTTTCTGGCTGGTCGAGCGTTGCTCAGCTGATGTGTTCAGCCTACCTGGGCGTGGTGGTCATCGGTGGATTTGCCTATTTGACGCCCCCGAGTTTCTTACAGTTACTGCTTTCAATGTCCATAGCTGCCGGGGCTCTGGCGGTATTTCGGTTGGTGTTCGGGAAGTCGCTGATCCTGACCTCGGGAACTGTGTGTGGGGGGTTGCTGCTGGTGGCCGGGCTGCCTGCGTGCTTTCCGTTGCTGACAGAACTCAACCTGACCCTGAATCTCCACGTCACGTCAGCCGCGCTGCTGATAGTTTTACGATCTGCAGAATGCTCACTGTGGCTGTTTGCGACGTTTGTGCCATGGCTGGTCTGTTCCTCTGACGAGGAGCGAAATTCATCAGCACTGCCGCATGTGGCCGCGATGTTTGCGGGAATTTTCTGCGGTCTGGTAGTGACCAGTACTGCAGTGTGGAGTGCCGGGCTTCTGATGGGAATTGTCTTTCAGTGTCTGATTGTTCTACCAGTTGTGCTCCGCGTCCGGGGGCCTCAGTTTGTCTCCGGTTGGGTCAGAGTTTCCCTTCAGGCCGCGTGTCTGGCGTTTCCCGTCGGGCTAACGCTTCTGGTGCACCCTGACACGGCGGGCTCGTCGCGTCTGTTGTTTTCGGAACGCACGCTGGCAGCCTTGCAGCGCGATGTTGACACGGATCTGATTGCGCAGTCTGACGCCAGTCGGCTTCTGGAAGGTGTGCAGACGTTTGATGGTGAGTTGACGGTTTGGCGACGTCTGGGAGACGTTGTGGAGTTTCGGCTGCATGGTGTGTCTGCAGGGCAGGTCAGCACTGATACTCGGGTTACACCACAACCTGCGGAAGATATTTTGCCTGCCATCATTGGTCTGGCAAGTCATCCGCAGCCTGGGCGAGTTTTGGTTCTGGGCGATGAGACGGGTGTGGCACTTCAGACGTGCACGCATTTTCCGGTCCAGCAGATTGTGGCCGTGCGTTCCAGCCGACAGGTGACTGAACTGGCGTCTGCGTATACCTGGAAGCAGGATGCCTTTCCTGCGGACAGCGATGATCGTGTGGTTTTGAAGCATGCCCCGGTAGAGATGGCGATTCGTGATCGCAGCCTTGAAAGATTTGATGTTGTGATCTCTGCGCCAGGCCCTGTGTCTTCCATGGGAACTGCTGCGTTCTGGTCGGGGGAATTTTATGAGTCGGTGAAGAATCGTATGGCTTCCGAGGGTGTCTTCTGCCAGCGTTTTCGACGCAGCGATCTTGGTCCGGAACCTCTTCGAGAAGCTTTGGCGACCCTTGCCGGCGTGTTTGAGCATGCCGGAGCGATTCAGACGGTGCCAGGGGAAATCCTGCTGCTGGCGACAGACGCGGAGTCGGGGCTGATTCATCCGGACCTGTTGAACAGGCTTCAGCGAGAGCACGTTCGGAGAGAACTGACCGGCGCAGCATGGGACTGGTCTCAGGTTGCTGTGCTGCCTCTGGCAAATGCTGGTGATCGGCTTGGTTTGTTCGGGACTCAACCGAGGCCGGCCGCATTGTCAGCGGCAAAGGCTCAGGTACTTTTGCGGTATCCGCTGGAGGCGGCTCGGTCTGGCAACAAAGCCGAAGAACTGGCGATTGCGTTCTCCCCGTATCAGATGCAGATTGCTTCAGCCATTCCAGTTGGCGAAGCCCATGAGGAGGCAAAACGACGTCTATCCGGCATTGCTCAGCAACTGGAAATTCTTGCCGGGATGCCCGATCAGCCCTGGACGTATCGCAGGTCACTGCGGATGGAAATGCAGCGGAGCCCCCGACCACCACTGGAAGTCATCGCCGATGGCAAAATTATGAAAGAAGCCCATCCACTGGATAAGGCGAGACAGGACTACTTTCTGCAACTTGGCAGTGCTCTCATGTCCGCCGCGCGGGGGGAAACAGATTCGCTGAAAAAAGTGCAGGATCTGTATCGATTTGCAGAGACGGGTGAGCCGCTGATGGGCCATTTTGCGCACTACGAGATTGTCCGCCTGCACGAAATGCTTAATCATCCAGCGCTAAACGAAGAACTGATTCATCGCCTGCACACGGTGTTTTTCACGACGCCTTCGGATGCTTCGGTTCGCCCAGTGATTGCTGCGATGGAGCAACTGGTTGAACATCCGGAACTGATTCCGGACAAGGCAGAACGATATGACCAGCTGAATTCCCTGGTGCAGAAGCTGATTGAACGTTGGGAAGCTCGCACCGCATGGGAACCCCGCTCTGCGATCCGTGTGCAAAATGATGTGGATCAGTCCGTGCGGGTTACTAATCTGGCCGTCGAACAGATGGAAGGACTTCGTGAGTCGGCTGCGCTCAGTAACGCCGACTTTCTGCGACGGCGACGTTTCATCAATGCCGCTTTGATAAGCCCACTCCGCCAGTACAAGGATCAGGTCCTGGCGCATCGCATGAAGACTGCCCCGCCAACTGCCACCGAAGGCGAAGTTCCCAACGATCTGCCGTTGCTGGTGAATCCAGCGTCAACGCTGAACACCAATTGAGAAAGCAGTGTTCAGAGCCAGCCTGAGGAAGCCATGTCCCGGGACGTTTTACCCCGGGCACATGGCCGATGATAGAGCCGAAGAGTGCGGATCAGGGTTGCTGTGGTGGAACTGGTTGTTCGCCCACGGCTGGCGGTTTTTCGGTTGGGGCTTCGGGAGTGTTCGCAGGCTTCGCACTGTCATCCGTCGGTTGTGTCACCGCTGGAGGCTCTGGCGTTTCTGAAGGCGTCTGCGGCGCTGGTGTCTCCTGCGCTGGTACAGGTGTTCCCGGTACAGGTGTGTCGGTCGATTTCACCTCTGTCGTGACCGCGGCCGGGGTTGTGGCCGCTGGATTGGCTTCATAGGCCGCGTTTCCAGTAACCGCGGCCGGCGTTTCCGGGGGCTTTGCTGCTGGTTCGATCAGTTTGCGATCACGGAGTCCTTCTCCGAGTTCCAGTTTCCAGACGCCCGCATCGTCCTTCATCGTGATGAAGCGGTTAGTGATGGACACGATTTCGGCCGTCACTTCGGAAATACGGATGGTTTCACCAACCTTGGGGCGGATCGTGACGCCGGTGCCTTTGTTTCTGAGCCATGCATACCACACGTCGTCCCTGGAAACGGTGCCAGAGAGCAGTGTCATGGCTGCATGGTCATCCTGGACATCAAGCGAGATGACAGCGGATGCCGATTTGGGTTCGCTGGCACTGTCTTTGACGGTGACCGTCACGTCGTATTTTCCGGGAGTGAATGATCGGGCGGGAGTCCATTTGAGCAGTCCCGTCTTTGGGTCCATCTGCAGCCCTTCCGGTGTCCCAGTGCCAAGGGCATAGCTCAGCGTTCCTGCGGCATCGTCATCCTGTGCGGATGCCTGAACTGAGAATTCCCGCCCAATAACCACGAGCCCGGATTTGGGCAGAGTGATGACCGGGGCGGAGTTGGGCTGCTGAATGGTGATGGTCACTGTGGTGCTGATCTTTTTGTCGTCAGCACTGGCCTGTGTCAGACTCACAGTGGCCTTGTACTTACCCGGCTCAAGTTTTTCGGCGGGCTTCCAGGTAAATTCCCCTGTGGTCGGATCAATTGTCATGCCTTCTGCGGCGTCGCTGATTGCAAAGGTGGCCGCACCAAGTTCCGGGTTGATGCCGTCAGCCCTGGCGGTCATTTTCACTTCTTCGCCAGGACGGATCGTGCGATCCGTCAACCCTGCCACCTTCGGGCTCCACGTTTTGGGCGCGGCCGGAATGACAAATGGCGAATCCTTCACCAGCGCAGTGAATTGTTCGACGGTGACTTCTTTACGATCCCAGACAACCGGGAACAATTCCACAGTGGACTGATCCGTATGCGCCGCGGCCTTCGTGCCTGCGGCACCGCGTTCGATCGTCCATTCGTCGCCGTTGATTGCCGTGATGCGAATGAGTTCGCGTTCCAGCCGAACCAGAAATGGTTCAAATCCGTCAGCGGCAGGAAACAGTTCGCTGGGAACGGCTTTCATGGCCGTCGCCGTTTCGCTGAGGACACCGCTCAGTTTTGTTCGCGGCAGCAGTTCCGGTCGATTTTCCGTTCCCTCAACACTCATACCCTCTGCAGTAAAGGAAACGTTCAGGCGAGGGTTACCCTGTGCTCCCGGGCTGTCAATCTTCATGGCAGAAATGCGTTGAAGAATCGCCGCCTGGTCAAAGAGGTACAGAAAACGCACGAGGCCCTGCAGGTCGGTTTCGGCTTTGCGAACATCCACCGAAACAGTACTGTATTCCTTCTGGGCGGAACGAGCTCCCGGTGTGACTTCAAAGGCCGGACCTGAAAAACCACACTGCCGCGCCAGTTCAAACACCCATTCCCGATAAAGTCGCTGAGCGTCGTCAATATCCGAGGGCAGACTGATGTTTTTCCAGTCCTTCAGATTGCTTTGCGCCACCCCCAGAGCGATCTGGCGATCAGCGAGGGTTTCTCCCTGAGTCTGCGCTGCCTGGAGCTTTTTCTGCAGAGCATTGATTGGGCCAAAAATCCAGCCGGAAACTGTAGAACGTCCGCCGTAGACCGCGACGACCGCACCCAGTCCAATTGCCAGCAATTTAGTTCTTTTCTTGTCGTCCATTGGTCCGCACTTTCCGTTTTCAGCAACTTTGACCCGTCGTCAGCAAAATTCCCCTCAGAGACCCACCTGACGCAAACTTCAGGATGCCGTTTCCTCTTTTTGTTTCGGGTCCGGAAGCACTACTTCCAGCTGAACCCGAATCTGATATTCCTGTGAGACCGCAGATGGACGAAGGTCTGTATCAAATGGCTTCACACCATATCCGGCGTCCCTGAGCTTTCGGGTCAGTTCATTGATGTCTGATTCTGACTTTGCCCACGCTTCAAAACGGACGATACCGACACCGTTTTGCGGAACGGTTGCCATAGAAAAATTGTCAACGAACAGTCGTCCGGTCCCGGGCATCAGTCCACGCAGCCGCGCAAACTCGTCCAGCCATTCAATGTCCCGATCCACCCAGTTCCCAATGCGTCCTGCGAACTCCAGGTCCCTGGCTCCCGCTTCCAGTGCTTCACGGATTTCCGAGTTCTCGGATTCGACGGCTGCCAGGCTTTTTGTCAGGGCGGCGACGCGATTCGAGCGATACATGGTAATCCCGCCAAAAAGCAGCACGCCGGCCAGCATCCCACCAAGGATGCGTATGCGTCGCATATCCCGCTTCGGAGGCGCTTTTCTCGGACTGATAAAATCCACGATCTGGATTTTGCTCTCCGAACCCGAAATCATCGCACCCATCACGGCGACAGCGTCTGCTGCCGCGTTTTCCTTCGGAATTGCTCCCGAAATCAGTGATGCTGCCGGATCGATGCGCTCAATCACCGCGCCATCGAAACGCGACGCGAATTGATCCGTGACCTGAGACGTAATCTCCGGTGAACCAATCAGCATCAGACGCCGGATCTTCTGGTCACCCAGTGTTTCGGCCGCCGACATTCGTGCGCGTGACAGTTCCGAGCGAAGTGTGCGTTCGATGACATCCGCAGACGCCCATGAAGAACCGCTGTGGGAAAACAGAACCGTTCGTCCCCGCAGAAATGTCAGTTCCAGAAAATCCCGCCGCATCACCGCGACAATGTCCACCCCTTCTGAGTCCGTTTCATTCCGCAATAGTCCCGCGTGCTCCAGGGCCTGTGCGATGCAGTACGCACTGACGCGGGCTTCCACCAGTTCCATTCCCGAGTCGTTCAGTGTGCGTCGAACAATGGCAAGCTGGTCGCCCGGAACAGTGACCAGCAGCACGTCGCGAGTGGGTGAGCCTGCCTGGATTGGAAGCGGCGTGAAGTCCATGCAGACACTGTCCACAGGAACCGTCAGCTTCATTGTCGCCTGAAGTCGCAGCAATTCCGGAATCTCGGCATCCGGGACCTGCGGTAACTGAATTCTGTGAACTGTCACCAGCTGACGCGGGAACACGACCGCAGCTTGCAGCTTGCGCCGGTCAGACTTCCCGGGAAACAATTCCTGCAGGGCCTGCACCACCGAAAGGGTGTCGCCGGAGTCTTCAGGGCGTTCAATCACTTTCAGCAGACTCAGGTCCGCTCCGGTCTCTGAAACTCGGCCCTGTGCAACCACAAGCCGACTTCGATCCCACTCAATGGTAATTTCCGCCATTTCAGACCTCTGTTTTTGACGAGCCATTGCCCCCCCGAAATCCGGCAAGGCAAACGCTCGTCTGCTGTTTTCACCGCTCTGTCAGATCATCACACACCGATTGATCGGGCCCGACACAGTCCCCGGGGCCAAAAAATGAACTCACGAATCTCCAGTCCCCGCAATGACAATCGTTCGGATTGGGACGCAGCTTTCTGGAAATTCAGTTCCCAATACCGTAGTAAACACCAAACACCGGTACCTGACGCCGGTCCCGTTCAGAATCGGTGATCCTCAGGACAGGTCCAGGTTTCCGTGTTCATCTCTATGGATTATTTCGATTTTTCACCCGGCGCAATATTCATTCCCGGCACCGGTTGCCCCACTCCCCCTTGAGATACTGGTCGCACATCCGACTTCATTGATCGTTTGGCCGCCCGTCCAGTAACGAGGGCTCAAAACCCCGACCCAGCGACGAAAGATCTCGCTGAAATAACACTCGAGGTGGGGTCCTTGTGGCGTCAATCAACGCCTCCAGTCGAGTCGTCGGACCGCCACGATCGAAATGTCCCAGAACCTGGAACGAAAACACATCCCCGGTCGTCGTCAGCCAGGGTCCCAGTCGCTTGAACGTCGCCAGGTCGACCAGTCCCTCGGTCAGCAGCCAAACCGGCGATCGTCGATTTGCCATGATGGCCGCAGCCTGCGTCGTATCGTCTACAGCAGGCCTTGCTGCAAGAATCGCATCCGCCATTGCTTCGGTCATATCGGGCATTGCCAGCAGAACCTCCCGCGGGGCCATGTTCACGTTAATCCGGCCGTCAATAAAATCATCATTTAGAAAAGTCATCATTTCTTCCAGAATCAGCATCTGTTCCAGAAGTCCTGCCGGGTCACTGGTGGTCCAGGGGCTTGCCAGCGTCTGATTCGCACCATTAACCGGCACCTGCACTTCAGCATCAATCAGGTCGTAAATGGAACGGAATGAAGCCTGCGGCGGGTTGGAAAGGTCCATTCCTCCACGCGTCACTTTACCAAGTTCCCCATTGGCCAGGTTTTTGGCAATCCAATCCACCATCTGCTGCTGTTCGATCGTCATCTTTCCCTGGGCCTGCGAGTCCGCTTTCTGGTCTCCGGTCAGGCGATATCCAGTGACAAATGTGGCTGTTTCTGTGTCAAAGGATTCTTCAATCAGGTCAAACATTTCTGCCACGATGCCATTGTTGATGTTGATCTTGTCTTCACCTGTGGTCTGCAGGTTTCGTTCTCGACTGGAAACCGTGAGATAGTCTCTCAGCCCTTGATCCAGAATTCCGTCCTGATTGTCGTTTGGAAGACTGTCAGCTCCGTCATCCTCATTGGGATCCATTCGCCCATTGCGATTCGCATCTTCGCCATAGAACAGTTCAGGTGTTACGCCCTGTACCTGAAGCAGTTCGTCGATCGACTGCATCGGAGCATTTCTGGCAGAGTACGGCACAGCCAGCGATTCGTAAGTTGAGGATTCGGCACCACCCGTGCGAGGCTCTTCGTCACTGTCAATCCAGTCCAGGATGGCGTTGCAGATGTCTTCACTCATGTTTGGAATGAAGGAGGTGGCAGTTAACGGATCCGTGGTATCATCCGTGTCGTTTTCAAACTCCAGCAGACGGTTGATGTTGAATTTGGCGGTTTCGGTCATCAACCCGCTTCGTGGCAGTGAATCCACCTGTCCGGCAAGGCTGGGGCTGATCACGGAAAAACGTACCTGTCCCCTGGCATCTTCCGATTCACCCATCGGCTGGTTATAAAAACGAGCCGGATCGTGGTAAAGATCCAGCGTTGGATCTGACTGTCGCAGAGCGACCTGGCTGGCGACATATTCAATCCCGGATTCGGCTGCCATCCTGGCTTCCACATCCCGCCCGAACATTCCCGCCGCCCGCTGCTCCGTCTCCATCAGACTCATATAACTGTAGGCTGCAAGCGACAGCAGAATCACGACGACAGTCACAACCAGCAGCACAAACCCACGTCGCTCAACGCGACGGCCGTGCATATGGCCCCGTCTTTGTCCCGATTTGCCAGAAACACGCTTCACAGCACGGCCTCCACGGTGAAGGGTTCAGCCAGCGGCAGCGGTACAACCATGCGATGTGTGGTTTCCGGCAGAGCATAGGCGTCCGGCTCGTCATCCGCAAATGCCATCCCCGCGGCCTGCGAATCACGAATCGTCAACACAATTTCAATCGCTTTCGGCAATTCATTTCTGGCAGTGCTGTCCCATTCCTCTATCCAGGCGACCCCGTCATAGTATCGAAATGCCAGTGAGGAGACTTCCCGAGCCTGCAGTTTGGCCGCAGCCAACTGGGGAAACTCTTCATCAGTTTCAAAGGCCGTGCTAAGCCCGTACAGGTCACCCTCCATCCGAACCATGCCCACCGGACCATCGGTCTCACCCGGTGCCTCCCGCTCGGCAATCTTTGATCCAAGGCCTCCGCCAGACTTGCTGGCAATCAGGTATCGCACCAACAGCAGGTCCCCGGTTCTCTGGTCTGCGGACGTCAGTTCCTGCGAAGAAACATAGGCCAGATTACGATCCGGACGACTAACGAAAAGCTGCAGATCAGTCGCTGTCCCCACAATCCCACTGGTATAAGTTGATGAAACAGTCTCCGGATCAATCACAGACTCTCCATAAGCGTTCCCATCCAGATCCTCCGGGGCAACCGTTTCTTCCTCAGTTTCCTCCTCCACGACCTCCTGCTTCACAAACACCACTGACTGAATGTCCCGGGTCATCTGTCGAAGCACAGCCCTGGCAATCTGCTGACGTGCGATCTCCTCGTGGCTGTCCAGTTGCAGATTAAAGTAAATGCTCATGGCAGAAAACAGGGCGATCATCAGCACTGAGGTCAGGCCGACAGCAATCAACAGTTCAAGCAGGGTGAAGCCTGCTGACTGTCCGCCAATCCCTCTGCTGTGCCCTCTCATTCTTCGCCTCCCTCGACCGCAGCGTCCAGAAACAGCTGCGGATCCCGCATGTAGCGAACCAGGCTGAAGGCCGCGTTCGGCTCGCCATCATCCGGTCTATGCTCAACAATGACGGTAATCTGCAGCAGACCGTTCCCGCCCGCGCTTGTGACCTGAGCATTCCATTTCCAGTTGCCCGTTTCATCATCCTCAAAGGGGTTATCCTCTGACGCCGTGGCTTCCTGCACGCCACTGACAATTTCTCCCATCACCGCCTCACAGCGAAGTACTGCTTCCGACTGCAGGCGAGCGGAAATCTCTGAACGCTGCCCACTGTTGAGGGCGAACATAATCACTGTCATGGAGCCCAGAAAAATGGCCACTGAGATGAGGACCTCCAGCAGGGAAAGCCCCCGGCGTTCCTCACCAATCCAATGGCGATGGGAATGTCGCTGTCGCATCATTCCTGCTCCATCGGAAACACCTGAGACACTCGTACGCTGCCAGTCAGACCTCGCACCGTAATCTCTGC
>CAIQIE010000033.1 GCA_903871805.1 uncultured Planctomycetaceae bacterium
GAGGGCCCAGTCCAATCGCAATACTGAAGCGCAGGCTGTGAATACGGAGCATGGTCCGCGCGCTGGTTGGCTGGCTCCGGTGGAGCTGGAGCCGAAGCTGAAGAAGGCTCGTGAAAAGCAGACCACACGGCGAGCCAGCAACAAGGGTTGTCTGTTTATGTCACTGGATCAGTACCTGCAGTTGCTGGACTGGACGGGGCGACAGTTGCGTCTAGACAAACCGGGAGTAATTTCCAGCGATCTGAAGCCAATCATGGAGCGACTGGATTGCACCGTAGAATTCTGGCTGGATCTCGTGCGGAATTTCCGCCGCCGATTTCGTACGGAAGCCGGGCGTCCAGAGGCTCTTGCCGGGGTCAGTACGCTGCGGCGGAACTGCCGGACGGCCAACCACAAAAGCTGAGAACCCGGTACGCCACAAGTCCTTTTGTCTTTTTCATTTACGACCAAAGGTGCCTGGCACCTGCGTCGTAGTAGGCACCTGCATCGTGGTACTATTGCTCGCAACCGTCCAGTATTTCAGAACGGCATCAGACTGGCAAAAGTCCACGCAGGTCGCAGTGTTATCGCGTGTCATGCTTTACAGACTTAACGCGATGACGGGTGACAACGAGGGAGTGCGTCAAAGATTGATCATCGAACACGTCCCACGACGCGGGCGATCGGGAACACAATCAGTCCACGTACCTCAAATCTGCATTTTGGGCAAAGTGCCGCCATTGCTTCAACACTGTGTGTCGCAGAATGAAAAGCAGCGACCTTCGCAAAGATATGGGAACTGCCATGGCCCTGAGTCGCAACGCGGTTGAGAGCCTCGCGAGATCCAGCCGAATATGTGCCGGGTGGCAAGTTCGGGCGGCATATAACAGACCACAACTAACACGATCCCGGAAGCGTCCTCTCACCCGTTCAGTGCGGCATAGGTTTCCAGTTTATCAATGTATTCGTAGAACACATTTCTCTGCCGTGGAATGTAGCCGACATTTTCAATGCATCGCCGAATCGTTTCCACCGTCAGATGATGCACGGTCCCAGCCTGGGACACCACGTTTTCTTCAATCATCAGGCTGCCCATATCATTAGCACCGAAGAGCAGTGCCAACTGGCCTATCTTCTCGCCCTGAGTCACCCATGACGACTGAATGTTTGGCACATTGTCCAAATAAAGACGGCTGACTGCCTGCGTCTTCAGGTACTCAAACGCGCCCGCCGGCGGGATATGAGCCATGTCGGTGTGATCTGGCTGGAATGTCCAGCAGATGAACGCCGTAAAGCCACCGGTTTCGTCCTGAAGTTGTCGCAGACGTTCCAGGTGTTCGATTCGTTCGGCCAGCGTTTCCACGTGTCCAAACATCATGGTCGCTGAAGACTTTCCTCCCAGCCCATGCCACACACGCATCACGTCCAGCCAGTCGTCCGTGAGTACTTTTCCACGCGTAATCGACTTGCGAACGCGGTCCACCAGAATTTCGCCGCCACCACCGGGCAAACTTCCAAGCCCCGCGGCCTTTAGACGCTCCAGCACCGTTTGCAATGGCAACTTGCTGATCTTCGTGAAGTGGTAGATTTCCGGGGGACTGAAGCCATGGATGTTCACGGACGGAAAATGCGACCTCAGGGTACTGAGCATCTCTTCGTACCATTCGAGCGGCAATTTTGGATGAAGTCCACCCTGAAGCAGGATCTGATCGCCGCCAAGTGCGACAGTTTCTTCGATCTTCTTCAGCAACACATCCATGGGCAGCACATACACTTCCGGGTGACTCGGAGGCCTATAGAAGGCGCAAAAATCACAGACGGCGGTGCAGGCATTGGTGTAGTTGATATTGCGATCAATGTTGTAGGTGCGAAACGGCTCCGGGTGAAGTCGTTCGGTGACACGGTTGGCCGCAGCGCCAATCGCCGTCAGATCGTGCGATTGCAGAATCGCCAGACCTTCCTCCGGACTCAGCCGCTCACCGGCAACCGCTTTGTCAAGCAGGTACGAGATCTCTGAAGACGAGTTCGACATCGGGATTCACCAGTTGATGCTGAGTTGCCAGGTCGCAGAACAATCGCAGACCATTCTTTTCAGCGGAGGTCAGATGATAATGTAAATTATGTGTCAGGTAACGCTGAGCAACAGTTTCTGTGAGTCCCAGCCGTGGGGCCTCTTTAGCGGCAATCGAGGGAATCATTCGGACACCCATATCGCGAGCTTCGGCAAGGTATTCGTCAATGCCCTCTGTGTCGGCATCCTGACGAGCAACCCACATGGCGAAGACAAAGGGCAGCCCAGTCCATTCGTACCAGAATTGCCCCAAATCAATCACCCGCACAAACGACTCGGCCGGCGAGTGCATGGCCCGGTCTCCGATCAACAAGACAGCGTCGGCGTTTGTGTCGGCTGTTGAGCAATTCATACTCAGCGGTTCGGTCTGAGGGAATACCCCGAAGTGTTCGGCAAGGATGACTTTGGTCAGGGCCGCACTGGTTCGGGAACCTTCGTCGAGTGCAAGGCTGCGAATCTTTCCCGGATGGACACGGCAGTACAGTTTGACACTCATCACTTCGCCGCGAGCAGCCACGCAGGCGTCCGAGACGACTTCATAACCTGGACGACGGAAGTATTCCACAGAAGGAATCAACGCAACATCCAGAGATCCACAGGCCAATAGATCCGCCAGTCGGCTGGGAAAGTCCAGCGTGATGCGAGACTGCGGCAGTAACTGACCCAGTGTCTGCACAAGCGGCCGGGAGTTCAGATAGCTGACCGCGCCAATGTTCAGATTGAGATTGAGTTGCGGCTGATAGAAGCCAGAGTGTTCGGACATCGACCCCACCATAGACGGAATGAGAACCGACATGAGTATAACCCTCTCCTTCAAAATCCTCAAATCCAGCCTCGACCAGAAACTCTGCTGATCAGTCAAACGCCCCAACAATCACTCGCCCACCCTGCAAGGTCGCCTGATGCCTCGAGGCAAATCCAGCCCATGATAATTTTTCAGAGTAATGAAACAGACAACGACTTCGCCAAAGAATCGTCAGGCGATGGCCACAACCGACCGCCCAAAGCCACCGCAAAATTCCAGCACAAAACAATCTTTCTTTGGCATCCTCATCTACGTTTCTGTCAGCTTAAACCGCAAATCGGGGCGGGAATTAACAGCGTATCAGAGACACCCCCGTGGTTGAGGGACCTGGGGAATTGGTCAGGATTTGCGTAGAATTGGCCGCTTTTTCATCGATTTATCCTGCAAGTGTTCTCACAAAAAAAGATTCGGTGGTCTCTGGTGCAGGTTTCGTTTGTGTTTGGTGTCGGAACTGCTTCAAATATCCATCCCGCCTGCGGGATTTCCGAATCCTGCTGCCACAGTCGAGGCCAACGGCCTGTTGATTTTCTGCAATTCAACGGCCAAAAGGCGTTAGTCTCGGCTGTTTGTTGCGTGTTTTTGGTCTTTCAATCGGGATGAGTGCCAGCTGGCGGCTGAAATCGCCGGCAAGGCAGCGCCCGGAAGAAATCGTTCCCAAAGCGATTGACCTGCCTTTGAGACACTAGCCGGAATGCCATTATGACTGAGTCTGAACCATCTGCCTCTGTATGTGCGGGAACTGAGCCTTGTGTGCCGGCAGACACACCACGTCGTAGTCTTCTGGTTCACGCTTTGACAGCGTTTTTAAGTTTCATTATTGTCGCGATACCATCGACGCTGGGCGGATTGTTCTTTCTGGATCCGATTCTACGGAAGAGGAAAGCAGCGACCGGCAACGGTTCAGCGGCAGGCGTGTCTCGCAAGGACGAACAGGGTTTTATTCGTCTGGATGTCACGCGGGACGTGATCCCGGGGGACGGGACCCCTGTTTCCGTGACCGTGTTTGACGACATCGAAGACGCGTGGAATCGATTTCGAAACGTGCCTGTGGGCAGCATCTGGCTGCGGAAGGTCGGCGACGGGCCGATTCTGGCATTCAATTCGGTTTGTCCGCATTTGGGTTGTTCCGTCAATTACCGTCGGGCAGAAAACGACTTTTTCTGTCCCTGTCATACCAGTGCTTTCAGTCTGGACGGTACAAAGTCCAATGAAGTTCCTCCGCGAGACATGGATGCCCTGGAAGTCGCGATGCGAACCAGTGGTAAAGACGACGCAGCGGGCAATGAGATCTGGGTGAAGTTTCTGAACTTCCGTCGAGCGACAGCGGAGAAAACGGCTATCTAGGCCGGCCGCATTTTTCTGAACGTTGTCTGGACGTGGGCACCGCTGGTGATCCATGTCAACTTGCGGCGATCGGCAGAATTTTTCTGAAACCTGCGTCCCTGTCTTTTCCCGAGGGCGGGGCATTCCTGATAAGGTGTTGAGCTCATGAAAGCACTACTCGGCTGGCTTGATGATCGTGTGGGCGTGCAGAAACTGATGCACGAGGCGTTGTATGAGCGTGTGCCTGGCGGAGCGCGCTGGCGTTATGTCTGGGGCAGCACGCTGGTTTTCACCTTTACACTGCAGATGATTACCGGATTTATGCTGTGGTCGGCCTACAGTCCAAGCACTCGCACGGCATGGGAAAGCGTGTTTTACATCCAGAACGAAATGTTTCTGGGGTATATGATTCGAGGTCTGCATCATTATGCAGCTCAGGCGATGGTGGTTCTGATGGCCATTCATCTGATGCAGGTCGTGATTGATGGAGCGTACAAGGCGCCGCGGGAGATCAACTTCTGGCTCGGCATCGTGCTGATGAATATTGTGCTGGGGCTTTCACTGACCGGCTATCTGCTGCCCTGGGACCAGAAGGGTTACTATGCGACTCAGGTGACCACCAACATCATGAGTGCAACGCCTGTGGTGGGTGCCGAGGTCCAGACGCTGGCTCAGGGCGGGCGTGATTATGGTCATCTGACTCTGACGCGATTTTTTGCGATGCACGCGGGGATGCTCCCGGCTCTGCTGGTCGGATTTCTGGTGCTGCACATCTATTGTTTCCGGCGACATGGCCTGACGGTTCATGATCCAAAGCATGCCCCTGACACCAACTTCTGGCCGGATCAGGTGCTGAAGGATGCGGTAGCCTGCCTTGCGGTGCTGGCCACGGTACTTTTACTGGCGGTCTTTCGTCCTGCTGAACTGAGTGCTCCTGCGGATCCGGCTGTAAAGTTTGACGCAGCGCGACCTGAGTGGTACTTCCTGTTTCTGTTCCGCTTCCTGCGCTTCCATGCGGTAGAAGCGCTGGGTCTGACCTTTGGCGCCATCATTGTTCCCGGCGTGATTATGGGGATCCTGACTGTGATGCCGTTGACGGAGCGTCTGTTGGGCCGTTTCGGGCATCTTCTGAACAAAGCGTTTATGTGGGCTATGGCTGCAGGCATTGTCGCGCTAACGGTTCTGGCCTTTTACGAAGACGCCAATGACAAAGGGCACCAGGCAGCGCTGGCAGAAGCGCATCGCGATGCTCAGCGTGCTGCAGAACTGGCAGCGGGCCCGGATAAAATTCCTGTCGAAGGCGCCGTTTCGCTGCTTCGAAAAGATCCCTTCACCCAGGGACCTCGCCTGTTTTCACAGCACTGCTCCAGTTGTCACCGCTACAACGGCCATGACGGTCGGGGAATACTGGTCACTGACGCTCTGAAGCCGGGTCAATCCGGTGATCCTGCCGTCACGTCTCCAACCGCCGTGGATCTGGGCAGCTTTGGAAGTCGTGACTGGATGACTGCCGTGGTTGTGGATTATTCGAACCACTTCCGCTGGCTGAAGAACGCCGGCTGGTACGCAGACGCGCAGAAGAAAATTGCGGCTGGCGAATCTGTCGACTTTATCAATCCGGATGATTCAGAAATGGCCAACTGGACAGCTGATAATCAGGAATCTCTGAAGGCAGCGGAAAACGCCGACAACGTTCGGGCGCTGGTCGAGTTTCTTGCTGCTGAAGCCGGACATCAGCAGTCCGAATATGACGCGGCACTAACCCGGAAGGGGCGAACGATTGCAGTCGACGGAGCCTGGGCCGGGGCACTCAGCGGTACATCCTGTGCCTCATGTCACGAAACCATCGGCAAAGAGTTTCCGACAGCGCCTGATGATTCAACTGCCAGCGGCTATCCAACCATGGCCAAATATGCATCGGCTGCATGGCTGAAAGACTTCATTCGTCACCCGGATGCCGCACGGCATTACGGAGCGAAGAACCGTATGCCGGCCTATGCACCGGAACAGCTGAGTGATACGGATCTGGACCTTCTTGTACGCTGGATGACAAAGGACTACACGCCCACCGGCGTTGCCGACTACGAGAGTCAACTGGCGGCATTCGGTGCAGCGACGGCAGCACCCGCAACAGCAGAGACGTCAGCTGCCGCACCGGCGACCGCTGACGCAGCGATTTCAGACGCCCCAAAGGCGGAAGAGAAAGCTCCTGAAGCGGCAGCAGAGGCAGAAAAGAAATAGTTCGTATCACGGCGTGAAACCAGGGTTCAGACTAATCAGCCGCACAAAGCTGGTCCTGGTTTCTTTTGCACTCCAAAGCGTCTCGGCTGCGGATGAAACCCCGGGACTCTAAGTTAACGGAACGTCAGAGTCTCTGCATATCAGTCAGCGAACCATCGCATGGACTCGCTGCGTTTTGCTGTCTGCGGGAGCAACGCAGGATTGAAAAATCTTCAAAGCAGACACGCGTTGAGTAACTTGAAGTGAATGTTGAAATTTCTGCAAATGCGGGGCCAGAGACAATGACACCTGATGAACTTCTGCAGCAGTATGAACGCGGCCCGGAGCTCTTAAGAAATGCTGTGCTGCGCGTCAGTGCGGACCAGTGGCAGAAGCATCCGATACCGGGCAAATGGTCGATTCAGCAGGTGGTCTGCCATCTGGCCGACTTCGAGCCCATTTTTGCGGATCGCATGAAACGCGTCCTTGTAGAGGACAATCCCACGCTGTTCGGTGGGGATCCTGACGCCTTTGCAGCGGGATTGCAGTATGAACACCGATCGATTCCGGACGAGCTGCAGTTGATTGGGCTGGTCAGAAGCCAGATGGCGCGCATTCTGCGTCAGACGGAAATTGAAGACTTCCAGCGGACGGGCGTCCATACAGAAGCCGGCCCGCTGACTCTGGAAACCCTGCTGGAGAAAAGCACTCGACACATTCAGCACCATCTGCCTTTTATTGAAGAAAAGGTGGCTGCCCTGCTAAAGGGTTAAGGCGAACCAAAATGCGGCGTCCGCGACAATTTTCCAAACGCGATGTCGCAGTGGACACAGATAATGGCATCCGATGACAGCATGGGATGTTTCAACGCAGGCTGGAAGCCTTCTGCTGCGTCCGCCACCTGCAAAACAGGCCGACGACAGCAATGACATGCTACGTGAACCCGACATTTCAGATAAGGCCGTGATGAAGTGCTGAATTTTCCCTCCGTCGAATTGCTGGAATCACGTCACACATTCCCCTGTGTTTTCACATTCAAAGTGATCGGGTTTGCGGACGCCAACTTCACAGCCCGAGTGATTTCCTGTGTCCGTGACGAGTTACAGCTGGAGCAGGACCCCTATTACACACTGCGAAATTCTGCACATGGGCGACACGTGGCCGTCACACTGGAACCCTATTGTGAATCATCTCAGCAGGTGCTGGCCATTTATGGGCGTTTATCAGGAATGGACGGACTGGTCATGCTGCTTTGACGTTGCTGCCAACCCGGATGGACTTCATGCCGTCGCGGGGAATCTGTTTGCCAAAACAGCAACTTTCGGTCATATCGCATACAACCGGTATCTGCCCGCATCCCAGCGTCCGCGTGCCCGCAAAACGTTCGGAATTGCCTAATTTTCTCCCAAAACGTCAGATTATCTGCCTTGATCGGCCAAAATCTTCCCGTATTTCCGAACTTGACAGCAGATTGATTCTGGAAAAGGCACAAAGGGAAAGTAGGCTGGGAAGTTCAGGAGACGGCATTAATCAGGCAAGTGGCAGCTCGGTACGGCCCGAGTGCTTCTGCCCCGTTTTTGTGGACCGGGATCGTATACATGTCACGTTCGGTACTTGTGCTGACAGCTTTGATCGTTCTGATTTCCGGCAGCGTGAAAGCGGATGAGACCTCCGTGCCGCAGCAACCTCTGCGCAGCAATCCGCCCGCCGTCTTTGCACTGACGGGGGCGCGTGTCGTCATCAGTCCCGAAAAGACGCTGGAACAGGCGACGGTGATTGTTCGTCATGGCACGATCGAGGCGATTGGTACCGGGATCCCCGTGCCTGCGGATGCTCAGGAAATTTCGCTGGCCGGAAAGACGATTTATCCGGGATTCATTGATGCTTATGCCGAGCAGTCGCTCAGCAGTGAGCGTCTGAATGGTACCGCACGGTACTGGAACGGGCAGGTGACACCGCAATTGTCTGTGGCTGATCAGGCCGTTTCCCTGCCGGACACAACCGCACTGCGTCGTCAGGGTATTGTCGCACGACTGATCGCCCCGGCTGATGGAGTAATTCGTGGACGCAGCGCATTGGTGACGACCGGCAATGGCGAGTTGAACACGACATTGTTAAGCAGAGATGTGGCGCAGCATCTGTTGCTGACCGTGCCGCGGCGCAGTCGCGGTGGATTTCCCGGAAGTCCGATGGGGGCGGTATCGTTGGCCCGACAGGCGCTACTGGATGCGCAGTGGTACCGTGACGCACAACGGGCGATACAGACTGACGGATCATTGCCGGCCATTGAGCAGAACGATGCACTGGCATCTCTGCAACCTGTCATCAGTGGCAGAATGCCGGTCATTGTATCGACTTCGAACGAACAGTTTGTTCTTCGCGCAGAGCAGTTTGCGGCTGAGTTTGGATTGTCGCTGATCGTTCTGGGCAATGGCCGCGAATATCGTCGTCTGTCGGAAGTGGCTGCGATCAAGCGTCCGCTGATCCTGCCGCTGGCATTTCCCAAAGCCCCGCCGGTGGCGACTCCGGAATCAACACAGGACGTCACTCTCGAATCACTGATGCACTGGGACATAGCCCCGGAGAATCCGGCACGGCTGGATGCTGCCGGTGTCCGATTTGCATTTACCACAGATCGTCTTGGATCAGGAACAGACTTCCTGAAGGCCCTGCGGAAAGCGGTGGCTCGTGGCCTGTCTCCGACGACAGCGCTGCGATCGCTAACGATGACACCAGCCGAACTGTTCGGAGTTTCCGAACAACTGGGGACACTGGAATCTGGCAAACTGGCCAGTTTCGTTATCACGGATGGAGACTTGTTTGCAGAGAAGACAAAGGTTCTGGAGACCTGGGTTTCAGGAGAGCGGTTTGAATATTCGCCGAGCGCAGCCCGAGAGGCTGCGGGGCATTATGAATTGCAGTTGACTCAGGCCGCTCAGTTTCCAAATCGCTTGTATCTGGACATCAGAGAATCGGACGGTCGACTTCGTGGTCAGGTATCGCGTCTACCGATTCCGAAATCCGGTGCGGCAGCAGCAGGCGACGCAGCAAAAGCAGCTGACAAGCAGAAGGAAATTCTGGAGCTGAAGAACGTGCGGATCAGCGACACCCTGCTGACAGCCAGCTTTGAAGGCAAAGAGTGGGGTTTTGAGGGAACCGTTCGTGTCTCAGTAACGCTGACGGAAGTGGACGCGGCGGTCAAAGACCGGCCCACGGGGATTGGCACTGTTGTGTGGATCGACGGTTCAGCCTCCACTGCGGTTGTTGTTCGAGTCGATCAGGTGGCAGCAGAGAACCCAACTCCTCCCGCGGAGGCCCCACCAACGGGCACCGCAGACGCTGCCGAAAAGCCGGCTGCAGAACCAGCGGTTGCCGGTCAGCCTGAAAAAGCTGCACCAAAGACAGAAAACAAGCCGATCGCGAAGGCCTCCTTCGACGTGAACTATCCGCTGGGAGCCTTCGGACGGCCAGCTATCCCTGCGGCCGCAAAGCTGACGGCCTTTGTGCATGCCACGATCTGGACCTGCGGACCTGCAGGCATTCTGGAAGACGCGACACTGATTATTGACAACGGTGTGATCACAGCGGTTGGTAAGGATGTTGCTATACCGGCTGGGGCGGAAGTTGTTGACGTGCGCGGCATGCATCTGACGCCAGGCATCATTGACTGTCACTCACACATGGCTACGGACGGGGGAGTGAACGAAGCGACGCAGGCGATTACCTGTGAAGTGCGAGTTGGTGACTTTGTGGACGCAAACGACATTACCATTTACCGCCAGTTGGCCGGGGGCGTGACCGCCGCCAATATTCTGCACGGATCGGCAAACCCCATCGGTGGCCAGAATCAGGTGATCAAACTGCGATGGGGTATGGATGGAGAAGGTCTGAAGTTTTCAGAAGCACCTCCAGGAGTGAAATTTGCACTGGGCGAGAACGTCAAGCAGAGCAATCGGATGGACGGAGGAGGTCGGTACCCGACAACGCGAATGGGTGTTGAGCAATTGTTCCGGGACACGTTTGAAGCTGCTCGGGACTATGCCCGTCGGATGGACAACTGGCAAAAAACGCGTCGTGGTATACCACCTCGACGGGACCTGGAGATGGAAGCCCTGGTGGAAATTGTGCAGGGCAAACGCTGGATTCACTGTCATAGCTACCGTCAGGATGAGATTCTTGCCTTATTGCGGGTTCTGGAAGAATACGGCATTACCGTTGGAACGCTGCAGCACATTCTGGAAGGCTATAAGGTCGCGGATGAGCTGGCGAAGCACGGAGCGATGGCCTCGGCATTCTCTGACTGGTGGGCCTACAAGTTTGAAGTGTACGACGCAATCCCGCACGCCGGCGCGTTGATGCACCAGCAGGGCGTAGTCGTCTCTTTCAACTCAGACGACGGTGAACTGGCTCGGCATCTGAATCAGGAAGCTGCCAAGGCGGTGAAGTACGGCGGTGTCCCCCGAGAGGACGCGTTGAAATTCGTTACTCTGAATCCGGCAAAGCAATTGCGAATTGATCACCTTGTCGGGTCACTGGAAACCGGCAAGCAGGCGGACTTTGTGGTTTGGAACGGAGACCCGATGTCCAACTTTACACGCTGTGAGCAGACGTGGGTGGATGGTCGTCGCTACTTTCATCGGGAAGAAGACGATCAGTTGCGTCAGACTGCTCGTCAGAAGCGGAACACACTGATTCAAAAAGTCCTGTCGTCTGGCGAAGAGATGCGGGGAGCGGGTGAGCGTGATGCGGAAGCGTCTGAACTCTGGCCACGCATCGATGAATACTGCGCACATTTTCGTCATCAGGCAGAACTGCAGAAAGTGCGCAGCGGGACGGAAACAGAAAAGTAACAACTGTGTAAGGCCTGTATTCCAGTCAGAAACGGACAGATTCCCCGGGGTTTGATTTACCGGATGCTGAAGAGCCATCATGTTGCACCGAATATCACTGATTCTTTGTGTTTTTCTCGGCCAGACCACGCTGACGACGCTGACCGCGTCGGATCAGATTCCCGGAGCACCGCAGAAACGTCCGATCGCGCTGGTGAATGGTGTCATTCACACCGTCTCGGGCGCGGTGATTCCTGAGGGAACGCTGATCTTCGCAGAAGGGCGCATCACCGAAATGGGGACTCGCATGGCCCCACCTTCCGGCGCTGATGTTGTGGATCTGCAGGGAAAGCATGTGTATCCCGGGCTGATCGAATCACATTCGCAGCTGGGATTGCAGGAGATTTCGTCAACGCGATCCACTATCGACTCATCAGAAGGCGGGCTTCTGAACCCCAACGTCAGTGCCAATGTCAGCGTGAATCCGGACAGTGAACTGATTCCCGTAACGCGTGCCAACGGTGTTCTGATTGCGGTCAGTGCACCATCAGGTGGACTGGTCAGCGGCCGAGCGTCTGTGATGCAGATGGACGGTTGGACATGGGAAGCCATGACACTGAAGCCAGCCGCCGCGCTGGTCGTGAACTGGCCCTCGGGCGGGCCATCGTTCCGCTCGCCGGCAGCCGGTGCTGATAATGCTGCAGAGAACCGTGAGGATCCCGTGCAGTCGCTCCGCGGTCTGTTTCGTCAGGCGAAGCAGTATCTGAAAGCGCGGCAGGCAAATCCGTCTGGGCAACAATTTGACAGTCGTCTGGCGTCTATGGAGCCTGTCCTGAATGGGCAGATCCCTCTGATGATCAGCGCCGATGATGTCTCGCAGATTCAGGCCGCTGTCGCCTTTGGTGTGGAGCAGAAGATCAAGGTCATTCTGTTCGGCGGGTATGACGCGGAACAGTGTGCGGAGCTGCTGAAGCGATATGATGTCCCGGTCATCATCAGTGCGATTCACAGAGATCCTCGACGCGACCACGAAGACTACGATTCTGCGTTTACTTTGCCGGAACGCCTGCGTCGAGCTGGCATTCGATTCTGCATTTCCGGTTCAGGTCGGGCAGAGACATGGAATACCAGGAACCTGCCGTATCAGGCGGCCACAGCGGCGGCCTATGGCCTGCCGCGGGATGAGGCGCTGCGTGCGATCACGCTGTATCCAGCACAGATTCTGGGTGTAGCGGATCGCGTAGGATCACTGGACGCAGGCCGTGACGCAACCTTGTTCGTCAGCACCGGGGATCCCCTGGAGACGGAAACACAGATTACGCATGCCTGGATTCAGGGTCGGAAAGTGGACCTGACCAGTCGGCATACGCAGTTGAACGCCAAGTATCTGGAGAAGTACCGCCAGCTTGCGGAAGGCCGATGACACCCCCTGAACTCGTCGGAAATGTTCGCGGGGCTGCAATACAGCGGTCACTGTTCGTCCGGACGCATAGGTCCTGGGATTTGGCGTGTTTGCGGGCTAATCGCAGCAATTCCTGAGTACCGTCGTCTGGGGCCTGGGCTCGTTGGCGTCCAAGGAGGAAGTTTCCGAGTGTTTACTTTCGGCTGTGGGCAGGGTGTTTCGTTGAGTGCGCCAGATGCAGGGCGCTGCGGCGAAGTAGTGCTGATCAATCGCTCTTTTGGGTTGGACACCGGAATCGACCGATATCGAAGCCGCGTTTGGAGACGTGTTTCGTTTTGCGTCCGGCGGTTCTGGCTCTCCACAGACGGAACGACGAGGGATGCATTTCCTGCCGCATCAGCTTGATGACTTCGCCGGGAGTCAGACCGAACTGTCCGCGGATCGCATCAAAGCTTGTTCGATCCTCCCAGGCCATCTGGATGATTCGGTCGATGTCTGCCACAGTGAGCACTGGTTGGAACGACTGTTTCATGACAATCACCGTAGAATGTCTGTTGAGAGCCTGCGGACTTAATCTTTCCGCATTTTTACGCACCAATTAACTGAGCGTCTTTGTCATGGCTCACCGAAAAGCAAATTTGCCGGAAAAGACGTGTGCCCACTGTCTAAGACAGATTGTCTGGCGTAAGAAGTGGGCGAGGGATTGGGCGTTGGTCCGATACTGCAGCGATCGCTGTCGGAATGACGCTGGAAAAACGAGACAAAATTCCCGCCGCCAAAACGAGTGACTTCGGTCGATCCCGCAGTACGTCGACCGTTATCCGGGCGTTCGCGCGGCCCCGGTTTGTCGCACACATGGGCACGGCGCGTCGACCAACTGCAACTCCCTGCCCCACCAAGGTGCCATGCACCTTCCGACGTAAGTGATTGCAGGCCAAGACTGGAAAGGTGGTGCGGAAAGGTGGTGCCATCCACCTGTGGAGTCGTGTGTTTCACCGCGCATGAATTCCAATCGACACGACCGGGAAAACACAGGAATCTCAACTTAACATTTGCGATGATTCGAGTGCCTTTGTGCCCATTCATGGTTCTGAAAACGGACAGCAGGTGCATGGCACTGGAGCTTGCCAACCGGCTATTTTCTGGCACCTCTGATTCGGGGTGCGTCGGCCCGGTTTGTGGGGGTGTTCCTGTAAAACGCACTGGTTTCCCGTGTGCCGGGGAATGACGGGGGAGGCTGCATTTTCGGACTGTGTGGAACGTTTACGGGTCGGAGATTTCTTGAATTACAGGGAATTGCCCTGCAGAAAATTCGGCGGCAAAGTCTCTGTCTTTCGCCCAGGACCACTTTTTTGGCCAAATTTTATCGCCTTCCGGGAACTAAATTCGCTCTGGAAACGTCTCCAGGCGAGGACGGACGCTCGTGACGGACGCTGAATGAATTGGGAAGTTCCCTGCGAGGATACTCAGGAACCCTGTAATTTTCTTACGGGACTAAGGGTCACAACGAATATGCCTGCGACTTTTGGCAGCGAGGTCAGAAATAGCTGCAGAACCTTTTTTTTTAACATAGACTTCCGGAACCGTCGGGTTTTGGGTGATTCGTTGGCATTGGTGTGCGAAGCGGCTGTGGTTATTGAGCAACGTTGTGCCCTTGTCGGGCGCATCTGTTGTTCGTGAAGGCGTGGTTAGCGTTGATTCGTTGAACCTCAAAACCGAAAAACTCGGTGTGTTGGATGTCTGAACTCGGCAACCGATTGCAGGCA
>CAIQIE010000034.1 GCA_903871805.1 uncultured Planctomycetaceae bacterium
GAACACGCCGGATCCATCGGAAGGTCCCGGAGCAGCGCCTCTGGATGTGTCCCAAAAGGCAGCCAATGCGTTGCTGCGAGTGGAGGATCCCTATCTGAACCGGATTCTGAAGTTGGTGGCGGATGCGGGTCCCGAGAAGACTTCAGAGGCGATCGCTGCGGGCGTTACAAAGGAGCAGGCTGCGGAGATCGCTGCGGACCGGATAGCCATGGATTTGTTTGCGGTCATTTCCGAGCTGACGGAGAATTCACCTGAGGACAAGCGAGTGGCTCAGATCCGTCAGAAGATTCAGGCGATCGGGACGGAGAGTACGGACAGAATTTATGCCGTGGTCAACGAGGAGATTGCGCGTCTGGTCTGGGGTGATCTGGAGCAGAGTGTGGGGCCGTTGCTGAACGGTGGCGAGGCCAGTGAGAAGTTCACGAAGTCGGTGAATTGCGTGACGGATGTTCTGGAGGCGTGGAAGCAGTCGGATGTGGAGAAGTTCAATGCCAGCCTGACTGCGTACCGAGAGTTCCTGAATTCTGCAGCGCTGCCGCACGTGGACGTGTCCGGCGTACGTCTGGAGGCGTGGTTCAATTTCTTTGAGCCATTCCAGAAGGCCATTCGTCTGTATCTTCCGATCATCGTGCTGGTCTTTCTCAGCTGGCTGTTTCCATTGGGAGGGGCTGTTCGCAGAACGGCTCTGTTCCTGCTGGTGCTGTCGTTCATCGTGCACTCCGCCGCGTTGTGGTTGCGTATGGAAATCTCGGGACGTCCACCGGTGACCAACCTGTACTCGTCTGCCATCTTCATTGGGTGGGCCGTCGTGATTGCCGCGTACGTGGTGGAGCTGTTTCTGAAGAATGGCATTGGCAGTCTGGTGGGGGCTTCGACGGGTGCTGCGGCGCTGATGATCGCTCACTACCTGGCTCTGGATGAGGGCGACACGCTGGGCGTGATGCAGGCGGTGCTGGATACGGCCTTCTGGCTGGCAACGCATGTGGTCTGCATTACTCTGGGCTATGCGGCGACGTTTCTGGCGGGTTTCCTCGGGGTTGGTTATTGCGGGGTGGCAATGGCGGAGCGGATGGCGAGTTCCTCTGAGAAGGCGGCTGCTCGTGGTGTTCTGAAGAGTCAAGTGGGGCGGATGGTTTATGGAGTGCTGTGCTTCGCCTTGTTCTTCAGCCTCGTCGGTACGGTCCTGGGAGGTCTGTGGGCGGACGATTCGTGGGGACGATTCTGGGGCTGGGATCCGAAGGAAAACGGAGCCATGCTGATCGTGCTGTGGAATGCATTGATTCTGCATGCTCGATGGGACAAGCAGGTCGGGGATTATGGAACCAGTGTGTTGTCCATGTTTGGAAATATCGTGACAGCGTGGTCGTGGTTCGGTGTCAATGAATTGCGAGCGGGGCTGCACAGTTATGGATTTACCGAGGGGCGTTTGCTGGCTCTGGCGGCCTTCATCTTTCTGCAACTGGGAGTGATGATCTTCTTCCTGGTCGTGCGGCGTTCGGTCGCTCGGCAATCGGCGGTCGTCACCGGTTGAGACGGGATCGTGATCATCAAGCTGGAAGCAGGCGACTCTGAGTGACCGACATCAGAGCGGTTCGGCTGCGTTCGGATCAGTGTTTTTCCGCGTTGGAGTCCGCTTGAGTGAGTGAACCGGTGGCATGGGTGAATGGAGCGATCGTTCCGTGGTCCAGGGCTGCTCTGCCGGTCTGGGATCTGGGTGTGGTTGCGGGTGCCGCCGTTACTGAAGCGGGGCGGACATACGGGCAGCGATTTCTATGGCTCCGCATGCATTCGGATCGCTTCTGCAGGGCGATTCGCACGCTGGGATTTCCGTTGCCCTGGACTCAGGCGGACCTTGAGGCTGCGGCGCTGGACGTGATTGCTGAGAATGTCCGAGGATGCGGTGCTGCTGAGGATCTGGGGGTCGTGTTGTGTTCAACGGCCGGGGCGAATGCGACCTACCTGGGCCATCGCAGTGAGCAGGCGACCACGATTGTTCATACCTACCCCCTGCCGTTTACGATGTGGAAGCCCGCTTTTGAACAGGGGGTACGTCTGCGGATTCCGGCTGTGCGACAGATTCCGGCAGACTGTTTTCCGGTGGAACTGAAAGTGCGCAATCGACTGCACTGGTGGCTGGCGGATCAGCAGGCAGATCGTCTGGAACGCGGCAGTCGAGCATTACTGCTGGACCATGACGATTGTCTGACTGAAACCAGTACGTCCTGCGTGTATGTGGTTGTTCAGGGGCGGATCCTGACGCCGTCTGCAAATGTCCTGCAAAGCCTGTCCTCGGTGATTGTGGAACGACTGGCCGGTGAATTACAGATTCCGTTTGAGCGCAGAATGATTCATCGGGACCTGCTGTCGGAAGCGGACGAGGTATTTCTGTCGTCATCGCCGTCGTGTCTGTGGCCGGTGTCCACGATCGATGGCCAGTCCTGCGGTCAGGAAGTGGGGGGCCCGATCTTTCGGCGACTGCTGCAGGCGTGGAGCGAGGAGACGGGTGTCGATCTGGAACGGCAGATGCTGTCGGCAGGCCGCGGCTGAGTTGTGGTTGTCAGACGCTAAGGCTGAGTGTCTGGTGAGCGGCGGTGCGGCGATATGATGTGGGGCAGCAGACACCGGGCTCTGCGCCCGGGTGTCTGTTGTACCGGATCTGTTACGCTGCTGTGAAAGAGAGTGCGACTGCGAGAATCAGGAAGCCAGCCATGCGGCATTGGCTGCGGCGACGCCGGCACCTGGATCCGGACGAATCCCCTGGCGATTCAGGCACTGTTCGAGCGCTGCCAGGAACAGCAGGACATTGGATTTCTTAGCTGTTTCGCCCATCAGTCCGATGCGCCAGACTTTGCCCTTCATCGGACCCAGTCCACCGCCGATTTCGATACCAAATTCGTTCAGCAGTTGTGAACGAACGGCGGCATCATCAGCACCCTCCGGGATCAGGATTGAGTTCAGCATGGGCAGGCAACTGTCGGCTGCTCCGGAGTAGCGAATGCCCATGGCATTCAGACCGGCCTTCAGGGCTCTGTGATGCTGCATGTGGCGTGCAAATCGTGCGGGCAGACCTTCCTGCAACACCAATCGCAGAGCCTGATGCAGGGCGTAGTTCATATTGATGGGCGCTGTATGGTGATAGGCCCGGTTGCTGCCCCAGTAGTTGCGCAGCAGACCGATATCGAGGTACCAGCTGGACACGCGTCGGGTGCGTTTGTCCATCGCCTCGAGGGCTCTGGGGCCGAAGGTGACGGGCGACAACCCTGGTGGACAGCTGAGGCATTTCTGGGAACCGCTGTAGGCGGCGTCGATGCCAAGACGATCGATTTCCACGGGCACACCGGCAAGCGAGGTGACGCAGTCAACGACCAGCAGTGCTCCGGCTTCGTGCACGATGGCAGCAATGTCATCGAGGGGTTGCCAGGCGCCTGTGCTGGTTTCTGCCTGAACAATACCGACAACTTTGGGCTGCACCTGCTGGACAACGGCACGGACTTCTTCGGGGGTAAAGACTTCTCCGAAGGGGCGTTCCATGCGAGTGACCTGGGCACCGAGTCGTTCAGCCACTTCTGCCATGCGGCCGCCGAAGACTCCATTGATTCCCACGACCATGCGGTCGCCGGGTTCGATCAGATTGACAACGCAGGTTTCCATTCCGGCGCTGCCGGTCCCGCTGATGGCCATGGTCATTGGGTTAGTCGTCTGAAAGACGTCCCGCAGCATGGACTGCACTTCATCCATCAGCTTCAGAAAATACGGGTCAAGGTGCCCCACGGTTGGCGCGGCCATCGCGGCGAGGACGCTGGGATGAATCTCACTGGGGCCAGGCCCCATCAGAATTCGCTGAGGAGGAGTAAGCTGGGAAAAGGTCATCATTCACCTGACGAAGCAGCACTCATGTCACCGACGAATCCTGCAGAGAGGCAGCGACGGATGAGTCACATGGGAAAGGGGGCAGAATGGACGGAAAGCCGCGAGCATATCAGGCTGCCATTGTTCGGCAAGTCTTTCCTGAGGCGTGTTGGCAGTGAGCGTAAAGTTTCTCCGGGAAAACGGACGTTTTTGCAGATCCTGACCCGTTGCCCGCGCGTTGCAGCCACCACTCACCGGGGCTCAGAAATCTGACAGTGCTGTGGTTGAACGGGGCCCGTGACCGGGTCCGCAGTGCAGCCGCGAAATCGGCAGGCCGTGATCAGGCTTCCGGAAGACGCGCCGGTCCAGTGAATCGCATGTTGCTGAAGAGGTGGTGAACGCCGATCGCAGATGCTTAAACCCATCAGCGTCATTTCTTCGGAGTTGTGCAGCCGAATACCGGCCGGCGCGGAATCGAGAATCTGACAGTGGCTGACGGTGATGTTTCGGCAGTCAATGATTTCCAGAAGGGCTTCCCGCTGAAGTTCCGGAGCTTCGGGATACTGGTGCCGCCCCGTTTGACAGTCCTGCAGAATATTGCCACTGAAGATGCTGTCGCGACAGTTTTTGAGTGTCACACCGGTGCAGAGTTCTTTTTCGATACCGTAGTCGGCATTGTGTCCGAGGCTGTTGTCACCCACGGTAATCTGCGAGCAATCTTCCAGCAGCAGATTTCGATGGTGTCCTGAATAAATGCAGTTGCCGGACAGTGTGACGCCCTGAACGGAGGAGAGATGCACGTTGACCCACTGGCTACCGATCAGATTTCCAGTCACCGCGATCATACCCACTTTGGCATTTTTCGTATCAGCCTGACCAATCATACGGATATTGGCGCCATTCGGACTGTAGGTTGCCTGAATGGTGTTGCTGCTGATGGTTCCTTCACGAATGCTGCCTTCGCTCGCATCCAGCCAGATTTCTGCCGTTGGGATCGCATCAGCGTCGGGAATCTGATGGCCACCGTTGTTATTGTATTCAATATCGTTGCCGGTGATCTGCAGATTCCGGATCTCGCTTTTTTCAATCCGAATTCCACCCAGCCTGCAGTAGCTGATATGAGACGCGCTGATGATGGTCTGATGCAGGTTGACGGCATCAAGGAAAATGCCGATTCCGGTATTGTGATAGATGTGGCAGTGACTGATCAGCAGATTGCGTGCACGTCCGGTGACATGAATGCCATGACGCAGATGACGCAACAGGACCCCGTTCATCGAAGGCTGAAAGACTCCTTCCAGGCGGACACCATCCGCGTCCGGGTGCAGTCCGGTGATTTCAAGATCGCGAAGCATCGGCAGTCGCTCACGCTGCCAGACCTGATCCTGAACGCTGCGAGGATCGGCGGTCCCGCCGTGAGTGCCTCGGAAGAGAATCGCCGGGCCAGGTCCGTCCATCAGAAGTCTGGCCGTGCCACTTTCGCCGCATAACGAGGTACGTCCGGTGGTTGACAGGCTGATGACCAGCGGTCGCGTGATTCTGTAGTCTCCCCGCGGCAGTCGTAATTCGCCAACGCCTTCATCGATTGCGTGCTGCAGTGCGTCGGTGTCATCTGTTATGCCGTCGCCTGTGGCACCAAAATCGCCAGCCTGAGTCATAAGTGCGAACCTGTGAATACGGGTTGCTGAGGGGAATGGTTGCGCGGTGTTCCGGACGACCTGTACGGGGCCCGAGCAACGGAGCGTGGGCGTTTCAGAAGGCACTGACCGTCGGAATGATTCCGCAGCGACGACATGATGGCCGCGCTGGACAATAGTCTGTCACAGGAGGATGCGTTGTGCCAGCGGGCGTGAAATGGTTCGTGTGTTCCCGCGGCTGCGTTTTGCGATGTGCAGTCTGTTGCTGATGCAACTACCGCAGCACGACCACCTGCAATTGATTTTCGATCTGGTGATCAGGATACATTCTTGCTGCGGCCATGGTGGCTAGTTCCTTAGCGTAAAAGGAACCAGCACGTCCCGTCAAAGTGATCGAATGGAACCCAACGTCCACGCAGAGATCACTGACTACGACGCTGCCCAGCTGCTGTATGAGGTCCATGCAGCGATCAGTTTCCGGACTGGTTCGTGGCTGACTTCGCATGCAACTCTTCCGTGAAAGGATCGAAAAAGCAGGACATCCGTCTGCTGGAGACACCTTGATATGCGGGACATTCTGAGGCCATCTTTTGCCGTGTACCGTGAGGCAGTTCGCAAGCGAGGTTGTGCGAGTTCCGGATGGCCGCGTCTGCTTCAAACTCTCTCATCAGCATATCGAACTCGAGAACTTTTTGCAGACAATCGCCTCCGTTTTTTCGCGGCTTTGTCGGTAGATCCTGACAGATCAGCAGTTCCCCCCGTGGCTACCAATCCATCAGCCACGGACGCCCGGTTTGCTGAATCTCGTCGTCTTTTCGCCCCAGCCATTCACCGGCTTTCAGTCGAACAACAGTTTGCAGTCCGAGGACAAGTCCGGAATAGCCCAGCAGGTTCAGGATTAAAACGCTTATCGCTGAGATGTCACGACTCAGACGCGAAAGTTCCATCACTTCATTGGAGACGTACACAAAAAACGGACTGATGAGGGCGGGATTCGGAATGCTTCCATCGTCCCGGATGCCAAACAGCGTCATCAGCATTGCAAGCACCATCAGTGTCCCGAAGCAGATTCCCAGAATGACCAGCAGCGAGCCGATCATGGCGCGCATCTGAGTTTTCAGGAACAGGCTGAACATGACCGAGATCCACGTGCAGAACGTCAGGTGCAGATAGCAGTAAAGCATTGATGAGACGGCGTAGACTACCGGGTCAGGCGCGTAAGACTGACGGTTATTCTCGTAGTCTATGGAAAGCAGTCGCACGATGACCAGCCCGGCAAACACCAGCATCAGAAAGGTACGAATTCGGGTTGCTGCAGCCAGCTTGTCCCGCAGAATCTCATCCGTGGATAACGGCGTTGTCAGCAGCAGGTCCATCGTCTCCCGTTCGCGTTCGGACGTAAACGTTCGAGAGCCAATCGATGCCATCAGCAGAGCCGAGATCAGCATCAGACAGAAATGCACGATGATCACATTGCCCGGAGGTCGAATGAAGTATTCCGGCTGGGCCAGCCAGAGCAACGCGGCGACAATCAGAAACACCACAAGAATCTGTGCCGGAAGTCGAACGAGTGGTGTCCGATTCATTTCTCGCCATGCCACGGCACGCATTCTCGCCAGCGATTTCGGCTTGCGGTCCTGACTGTTGGACTGGTCCGCCTCGGGCTGCCGTGGTTGCGATCGCGAAAACAGCGATCTCAGCATTCGCAGGGGAAACATCAGTATCCACTTTGCGGCATGCAGTCCCTGAGCCTTGCCGGTAGCTCCCAGCGGCGCTTCCATTCTCCAGCGACTGACCGCCAGTCCGCTGACAGCAATCATCGCCAGACTTAAGCCAATCGGCGGCAGACAACTGAACAGAAATCCGGACATTGCCACTCGACCAAGCAGCACTTCTGCGCCATACACCATGAAAATGTAGAAGACGAAACAGGTCTCACCGCCCTCAAGACCAAACAGCAGTCCACCAGTCGGCATCAGATCCTGATAGTAAAGACCCACAGGAACAAGAATCAGCGCCAGCAGAGTGAGATAGGTGCACCAGAAGGCCTGCATTGAGGTTGCCATCAGACTGGACCACAGAATGCCGACACTGATCACCTGCAGACAGGCGACAAACAGAACCAGTACGCTCGCAAGAATCCCTTCCACACCAAATCCGCCCATCGCGTAGGCGATCCCGAGTAACGGGGCGGTAAGCGACAAAAGGCCCATCATCGGCAGCAGTCGCCCCAGAAATTTTTCCAGCACCAGGCCCGCCGGAGAAACGCGCGAAATCAGGATCAAACCCAGCGTCTGTTTCTCTCGCTCTGACGAAATCGCTGAACAGGACATGGCGGGCAGCAGCATGTAAACGGTCCAGAGCGCGAAATACAGCAGGGCCTGAACGAGGTCGATTCCGCGGCCCAGGATCATCGGCAGTGAGGCACCATTGCCGGCGGAAATCGCCTGATAGTTGCTGATGAGAACCAGCAGCATGATGCCTGCGACGATACAACGCAGGGCGTAGGTGCGACGACGATACGCGGCTTCGGTCAGTTCCCGTTTCAGCAGCGGGAAGTCCAACAACATCTGAAGGCGACTGAGCTTGATCACAGATGCCCCTTCCGCATTTTGCTAACGCCAGTGAATCTCAGGAGGCCTGCCTGGCACCTGTGCACCAAGTTTACCCGATGCATTCCGTTCCATCCAGACGGTTCAACAGTGGACTCAGATCCCGACGTACCCGCCAGCGAACGATTCGTTCCAGCAGGCCCCAGATGATCAGGCTGCAAATCACCAGCTGTGTTGATCCAGCCACACCATAACTGCGCTGCAGCCATTGAACCTCATTGGCCATAAACATAAGTACCGGGGAACTCAGATACCAGCCGGAAACGCTCCATGGTAGTCGCTGCATGGCGATGACAATCAGGATTGAGGCCAGCAGCAATGGGCCACCACACAGTCCCAGCAGCACCGTCAGACTTCCCTGAAGTGCCGAGACAGGTGTCTTCATCCGCAGGGAAAACCACAGTGTGATCCATGCTGTCAGACTGAGGAGAATCAGCAGATGGCCGGATGTGCAGAGCAGGTGCAGCAGGATCTCGGAAACGCTCCGCTGTCCGAGGGGAGTCATCAGCAGGCGTAAAGCCAGCAGAAGAGCATTGGGAAGCAGGACGCGCCGGGCAATCTGGTCACTGGCGGCCATCTTCTCAGACACCAGCTGACGATTGCTGATGGGCAGCACCAGCAGCATGTCCAGTGTCTGCCGCTGTCGCTCAGCCGCAAAGCTGTTGCTGGTCGCTGCCAGCACAAGAAGCAGAGACAGGATGAGAAAGAAAACCTGAAATGTGGCGCCAAACAGAATGAATTCAAATTGGTGCATCTCTCCCCGTGCCCAGCACAAACCAATCAGCAGTGTTGCACTGTATCCGAGATGCGCTTTCCAGTGCGTCTGTTCATTCCGGGCAATTTCCCGGGAAGCGATTGAGGACTGCGGCTGATGTTGCTTCATGGACGGACTGAGAGACACTGTTGTTCTGACCGACCGAGTTGCGGGGTCAGAATTCGCTGCATCGCGCCCGGGAAAACGCGGCAGGCACTTTGAACAGGCTTGCCGCCACCACACTGTGATCGCTCGTTGCCGGCGGTCGTTCAGTGGAGCTTCGTGCGGCCACCGGACCACGACCAGGCAACTGACAATAAACATCAGGAGTGAAAGTATCAGTGGCGGCAGACAGGCGAAGAGCTGCAACGGCAGGTCGTGCTGACCTCCCACCCCCTGATGTGCCAGCAACAAAAATGTGGTGAATGGCCCCTGTCCGAAGGTCGGCAGTTGTTGCAGCACACCCCACTGAGGCATTAATCCGATGTCGATCAGAATCACGGGAACGGCACCGAGCAGCAATAACACCACAAAGGTGGCCAGAAAGGCAATTGCCGTGGACTCAAACAGTGCTGAACAGAGGATTCCGGCGCTGTTGATCAGAATGGCTGTGACCAGCAAGGCAATGCCCGCCCCCATCAACCCGTTGGCCGGGATGCCGCCAAGGGCGTAGGCAGCGCCAAAGAGTGGTGCCATGATCAGCAGCACTGTGCTCGGCAGTACCAACTGCATCAGGAACTTTTCGAGCATCAGGTGCCAGGGACTCAGCCGAGACAGCAGCAGCAATTCGAGGGAACGCCGTTCCCGTTCACTGGAGATCGCGGAGCAGGTAAAGGCCGGCAGCAGCAGGCTCATCGCCAGC
>CAIQIE010000035.1 GCA_903871805.1 uncultured Planctomycetaceae bacterium
CAGTGACATCGTTTGCGGAAACAATTGAGATATCTGCCAGTTTTGATGAGGCGCCGACCGCCCCCTGGAAAGCAATATTTTCCACTCCTGCGGTCAGAGTCAGGTCAAATGCTCCGTCCAATGTGCCACCGAACGAGATTGTTCCTGCGTCATTGCTGTTCAATGCGACATCTGCAGTCAATGTGACCGCAGATGCGAAGCTCAGATCACCAGCCGTGGTGATGTTGGCGCCAATACTGCTGCTGCCCGTTCCAACCTGTGCAAAACTGTCTGCGGAAACAAGACTGCCGTCGGTGGTTGTGGTGAAAATACCTGAATTCATCACAGCAATCGCGCCACCAGCCTCAACGCGGCCTGCGATTGAGAAATGAGTGCCTGTAAGATTTAAGCCCCCGGTTAGTATCACGGTGTCGGAAAACGTTGTTGTCCCCGTGCCGGCCAGTTGTGTCAGTGCGTTGGCGTCGACTGTGCCGGAAAAGGTCACATCTGCCGCGGAGGTAATCTGCAGGGATGACAGCGGATCGGTATCTCCGACGCTGGCATCAAAACTGATGCTTCCACTGCCTGCGATCAGGGTCAGACTTTGTGTGCCATCCACTGTGTTGTCAAACGCAATTGCACCGCCGTTGGAATTCAGGCTGACTGCACCGCTCGACAAAGTTGTGGCATTGCCCAATGTCAGGCCGTCGTAACTACTCCAGTTCAGCCCGTCAAAATTCACACTTCCGGCGAAACTGCTTCCCGTGTCGCCATCGCCCAGCGTGACATTCTGCTGAAACTGTGTCGAGCCCAGCGCGTTGGTGGACAGAATGCCGCTGGTACCAGCCACCGTTCCGGAGAAGACCACAGCTCCGCTGACGTTCAGCGTCAGTCCTGCACCGGTGCCACTGCCCACTCCACTGACGGCGCTCGCAAAGGAGGCGGAGTCACCGGTGAGTGTAAAATGTCGATTATTACCCGTCAGGGAATTACCGAAGACAAAATCCGCTCCGATCAGCCCGACGGCTGAAGCTGCATCAAGAGTCACTGCCCCCGAGTATGTCTGATCTCCGGTTGTGCTGATGTTTGCCCCAATCGTTGCCGAGCCAGTCACTTCAAGGCTAGTTGTATCAAGGACCGCTGCATTGAAGTCGGCATTCCCGGTTATGGTGAGAGCCGCTACTTCGCTTAAGGCTCCATGAAACACACCGTGGCCGGTAATCGTCAGGTTCTGACCGTTACCTGTCAGCAAAGTGCCAAATGTGACTGCGCTACCGGCGAGTATGAGTGGTGATGCCGCATCCGGTGTGACGGCTCCGGTGTAGGTCTGTGTTCCAATGGTTGTGACATCTGCCGCGATCGAGGATGTACCAGCAACGGAGACGCTGCCGGTGTTGGTGATTTCGGCGTTGATGTCTGCGTTGCCTGTGACGACCATCGCTCCAATCGTGCTGACGGCCGCATTGAAGACACCATTGCCTGTGATTGTCAGGTTGTTGCCGTTGCCGGTCAGAGTCCCGTCGAAGGTGACTGTCGATCCAGACAGCGTCACTGCTGACGCTGCTGTCAGTGTCACGCTGCCGCTGTAACTCTGCGATCCATCCGTGGAAACCGATGCGACGTTGATTCCGATAGTTTCGACGTCTGCGACCAGAGACGCAAGGCTTACCGAGGTGGACTGGAACGTCAGAGCATCCGTGCCACCCCCGCCGTTGATCGTCAGGGCTCCGGTCTTGTTGTGTCCAAAAGTGTCACCCAGATCACTGACAATTATGGTGTCATTTGCGCTACCACCGTTGATTGTCAATCCGTTTGTTGGGTTAAAAGCGGCGTCCAGATCTGTGAATGTCACGGTATTGCCGAGGTTGTTCAGATTGACCGTCAGACTGGACGAAGGGTTCTGGATGTTC
>CAIQIE010000036.1 GCA_903871805.1 uncultured Planctomycetaceae bacterium
CGCATTTTTTGGAGCGATCATTCCTATCGTGGTGAGTGCGGCTTCAACCGCTTCCTGATCCGTATCAAATGTAATCGGAATCATGGCTGCTTCCGGATGATTTCCGGTAATGCAGTTGATCCGCGTGACAACCGGATCAATCTGTTCCACCACACGACGGGTGGTGAATTCTGCAATGCCGATTCCGGTCGCATTCCCTGACGTCTCTTCCGTCAGTCCCCGGACAAAGATCCGGCGGCAGCGAGTCCGATCCTGGGCCGTGGCGGCGTGATCATTGAACTTGCGTCCCACCACGTTGGCGTCCATCCCCACACCACTGATGTTTTTTCCGATGCGATCCACAATCAGCAGATCCACATCGTCAAAGGGAAGGCGTGGAAGCCATTCATTGGCCAGTGCCAGCAGCTCCGGCTCTCGTGAGCGGAACTGCTCCGGACGCACCGCTTCCACCAGAGCCGTTTCATCTTCAGCGTTTTCCAGAATGGCCATCCCGCCACAGACCCGGCACACCTGCAGCACACGCTCCGCCACTGCTTCAATGATCTCCGGGAAACTCATGGTCAGAATTCCGGCATGATACACTCGCGCGCCTTCATGCTTTCCCAGACCAATCAGCATCATCTTGTGCAGACCAGATTCGACAGGACCAACAAACCGCGTGTGAGGCTTGACGCGGTTGACAACAAAGACGTGGTCCGCTTCCGAAGCGTAGCGATCAAAATGAACCGGCAGTCCGTTGGAGGTCTCTGCCACAATCACAGTCTCCATCGTGGCTCGAATTGGCACGCCGACGCTCTGCTCGGTTACGCCGAGGCTGGCCAGCATCTTCAACTGGCCCGCCGCTGTTCCGCCCCCATGACTGCCCATGGCCGGCACAAGAAATGGCCGCGCCCCCAGCGCCGTAAAGCAGGCCGCAATTTCCCTGAGAATCACGGCGATATTCGCCACACCACGACTGCCGGCCGTGATAGCAACCGTGTCGCCGGGGCGAATTTGAGTCTCCAGCCCGATGGAATTCATCTGCTCTCGCACAGCAGCCGCAATATCCAGCAATCGAGGTGTCTGGAAATGCTGAATTACGTCGCACATCACAGGAAGCTGTGACATGGGTTTGTCCCTTTCATGGTTTTCAGTTCGTCAGGAATCCAGCTGGCAGCGTTTCACCAGTTGGACGTCGGCAGCTTTCAATTCAACCGCCGCGTGCATCACCGGCTGTGCACTGGTCCCTGCAAAAATCCCGACATCATCGCCTGCACAGAATTCACACCACCCATTACTCCCGAAGCCGCACAGGCAACTGATCAATCATCGCTGCCAGAATAAAATCGTTCAGCGAAAGTCCGCCGATCGCATGAGTCCAGATCTCGACGGTGACATTCCGATACCCTGCGAGATGCAAATCCGGGTGGTGACCCTCAGATTCGGCCAGCTCACTAATCGCATTGAAGAACTCCATCCCCGCCTTGAAGTGCTTCACTGTCCAGGTTTTCTGAATCCGATCCGGACCAGACAACAGTTTCCAGCCCGACAGCATCTGTAGCTGCTGCAGAGACTCCTCTGGTGTCATCTTTGGCACGCCTCCCTCACAGGGAACGCAACGTGCGGAACAGAGCTGTTGTGCCGTTTGAACTGAAGTCACTGTTTTTCTCCTGCCGGCGAGCAGCCACAATTTGAAAATGGTCGCACAGCCTCCGAGACCGTTCTGACAACTTTGCAGATTTGCAGATCACCTGAGATACGTATCAAAACATCCAGATCAGACGTCGACGCCGACTGCAATCACTTCCCACAGAAGGCCATCGCGCGCCGGTGACTTATCCTAACCGAACCCGACAGTATTTTTTCCGGCCGGCCCAGACCAGTAGCCCATCGGTGACAGAAATCAGCTGATCATGGGAACTAATCGCGGATTTCTCTTCACCCAGCTTTGCTCCGCCCCCCTCGATCAGTCGCCGAGCTTCTCCGTTGCTGCTGCACAACTTCAGACCGGTCAGCAGTTTGACTGCCGTCGTGGAGCCATTGGTCAGAACGGCGGCTTCGAGGGTTACATCAGGAATATCCGCAGGCAGTGCCTCGCCACCAATTTCCGCCTGCCAGCGACCAGCAGCGGCATCCGCGTCCGCCGCAGAGTGATACTGGAAAATGACGGCCTTCGCCAATGTGACTTTGGCTTCTTTCAAATGCCCACCCAGCAGTCGGTCCACCTCTTCCATCGACAGCTCTGTCAGTAACTCGAAGTACATCCGCATGACACCATCCGGCAACTGCATGAACTTCTTCATCATCTCATAGGCAGGCTCACTGATACCGATGTAGTTGCCCAGGCTTTTGCCCATGCGACGGACACCATCCAGTCCGACAAGGATTGGTGACATCACAGCAATTTGCTGGTTCAGATTTTCCTGCGCCTGGAGGTCTCGTGCCAGCATAAAGCTGTACAGTTGCTCGGTGCCACCCAGCTCCACATCGGATCGAATCTCGACACTGTCCCAGGCCTGCATGACAGGGTACAGACATTCGTGCAGAAAGATGGCCTTTTCTTCACGGTAGCGTTTGGCAAAATCTTCCCGCGTCAGCAGCTGCGCGACCGTCACGCGTCCGCACAGCGTCAGGACATCGGCAAAGGACATGCGGCTAAACCAGTCACCGTTACGATGCACTTCGGCCCGGGACATATCCACGACTTTTCCGACCTGAGCCAGGTAGTCGCGCGCATTATTCTCGACTTCGGCGGCCGTCAGTCGCTTACTGCGAGCCTCGTCGCGACCGCTGGGATCGCCGACAAGTGCCGTATAGTTACCGATGATAATCACGGCCTGATGCCCCAGTTCCTGAAACTGCTGCAGTTTCCGCAGTGGCACGGTATGCCCCAGGTGCACATCAATACCCGTCGGATCAATTCCGTACTTGATGCGCAGGGGAACTCCCGTATCCCGACTGTGCTGCAGTTTTTTTCGCAGCTCGTCCATTGGAACGATTTTTTCAATACCGCGAGTGATCACTCGCATCTGATCTTCAACAGAAGGAAACGCAGAGCTCATGGGAACGGAAGCATTTCAAGAGGCAAAGAATCCAGGCGACGCACAGGGCTGTCAGCATGGAAATTCTGCGAAAACAGAATTCGGGAATGCACGAAGATCATAACAGAAACAGGGAACAAAGGTAGTGGCGAGTCACTCACAGCGACCTTGCAACCACAGCAACGATCCGAATGCGCAGGATACCACAGGGGCTCAGAAGGCACGTTCCATGGTTCCGGAGTCCGTTTCAATCCAGGGCAGCCAGAGCAGCGCCACCTGATCAACAATCGTATCCGCCTTTCGCGGCGTAATTTCAAGTGCTGTCAGAGGCATCACCGCGGGATCAAACTGATCAGTAATCTGCCGGGATTCGACATTCACCAGGGATTCCAGTTCCTGCTGTTCCTGCACCAGGCTTTCATACTGTTCCTCCGCCCGCTTCACATCGGCCACTTCACCGGCAGCGGAGGAGGCCGAACGAATGACGGATCCCGCGCGAGACATATTGGCAGCCGACAGAGGCTTCCGCCCCATCAGCGCACCAAGAATGCTGGTTCCAAAGGTCACTGCCGCGGAGACTGTTTTCGAGGACTGCTGCGATTTTTCCCGCTGAATCTTCTGCTCCGCCCGCTGAATTTTGTCGGCGAGCGTCTTCATCTTTGTGGCATACTTCCGTCGCAGTTTCTCCACCTGAAGATCGCGTTCCTCTCTCGCCAACTGGCGAAGTCTCACACGAAACTCGGCTTCCGTTTCCTGAGCCCCGGATGCCAGACTTAACTCCTCTGAAAGGAACAGCGTCAGCCGACGATTCCGATACAACGCATTCTTCAGCGAAGTCCCCCATGAGCTGTAGGATTTCTTCTGAGCTAATTCCGGCGGCACGTCCCGAAATGTCGCTGTACCCCCTTCAGGCGCCGCGGACAGCACCAGATCGGGCTCGTCCCATTCGTCGGCTTCGTCCCACGGCTCCGCCGCTACTGAATCACCGGCCAAACGAATCAAAGTCACGACGTCCCAGCAATCGACGTCTTTTCTTGCATCCACAAAATGCACGCGCGCCTGGCCAACCAGCGCCGGGCGGTAAAGATACCTGTCGGAAGGAATGCTCGCCGGAAGGAAAAACTCCGGAACGCCCGGGGGCAGTACCGGACGCGACGACTGACTCGATAGCTCCTGCCTGGGAGCCGCAAACCGTCCTGCAAACGAGCCGCCGGCCGGCGTTGCTAATGCCTCTGATTTCAGCGGAGCCATCAGCGTTTCAATCTGCTGTCGACTCATCGGCCCGCGCAGGTAAGACAACGTCCATCGCGTCTGGAAAACAACCGGTTCCGCTTCATGCACGTTCTTCATCAGGAACACGCGTTTCCCCAGTCCGCCCAGAATTTGTTCCATCTGCTGGCGATCAAAGGATGCTCCACTGGAAGCAGCAGCGTTTTCCAGCCCCTCAATCACACGCATCCGGTCTCGGTCCGTCTGTAGTCGGCCCAAAAACCATGTGCCACAATTGCCCAATCCCTTGTAGTCCAGATCCACGGGATTCTGAGTTGCCAGCACCACTCCCAGACCAAACGCGCGCGCCTGCTTGAGCAGAGTCAGCATCGGCAGTTTCGAGGACGGATTGGCATTCGGTGGGAAGTAGCCGAAAACTTCATCCATATACAGCAAGGCCCGCAGGCTGGAAGTCCCGGTTTGCGCCCGCATCCAGGCAACAACTTCATTCAACAGAATGGTCACAAAGAACATGCGTTCCGCGTCTGACAGATGAGCTATCGACAGAATCGCAATTCGTGGCTTTCCGGAAGACGTGTAAAGAAGACTTTGAATATCCAGCGGCTCGCCCTGCAGCCACGCAGAAAATCCCGGAGATGCCAGCACGTTGTTCAGAGTCATCGCCAGCCGAAATCGGTCAGACTTCGGATAGAAGGACTCCAGATCCAGAAATCCCACAGACGTAAAAGGAGGCGTCTGAATCAGGCGGATCAGAGTTCCCATGTCCACCGACTGACGATTCCGCCATGCCTGATCCAGAATGGAACAGAGCAGAATATGCTCGCGGCTGCTGATTGGGTCGGCATCAATTCGCAGTAGCCCCAGCAGGCCAGCGACGGCAGAGGTGATCCGATCCCGGAGAGTTTCCGGATCGTTCAGAACATGATCACCAGGAGCATCAAACGATTTCAGTACCGTCAATTGTCTTCCGGCAGTGCTTGCGGGCGTGTAAATCGCAACCTCAGCCGCTCCGTGCAACCGCTTCACCCGTTCGCCGGACTGACCCCATTCGGCAAGTCCTTCCCTCCACTGGTCCGCTGTCTTCCGCGAGAACTCTGAGACATCCAACCCCTGTCTTGAAGCCTCACCAGCATCCACCCAGGGATGAAAATCCTCAGGAGCCATGTTAGGAAACATCAGCATCAGATTGCCGATATCTCCTTTGGGGTCGATGCAGAGTGCCGGAATTCCATCGATGGCGGCTTCCTCGAGCAGCGACAGACACAGCCCTGTCTTTCCGCTGCCTGTCATTCCCACACACACGGCATGCGTTGTCAAATCCCGGCTGTCATACAACACTGGCTGGGTCTTGTCGCAGGACGCGGTCGCCTGATCATAGTGGGCACCCAGATAAAACTGACCAAGCTTTTCGAAATCGACCATTCAGGCCTCAACTGCAGGACAAAAAGAGAACGAACTGTGGATGACCAGACGGAGTTGCAACACAGAGAACCATGACGCGTCGGTACGACTGTCGACCGACGACTGCCGCGGTTTTGCCGGTACTGGCCACACTTCCGCTGATCCTGTTGCGACTTGCGTCTGGAGTCAATAGACGTCGCAACCCGTCAGATAATGATGTGAAAAGGCCGTGAAAGAAAACACGTTCATTGCGAGCGTGTCAACCGCCAGGCCGGCAAATCAGACACTCCAGCGTCCTGCAAATTCGGCTTCCCTGCCCAAATCGGCTCTGCCTCGGCGGAAATCATATCGAGATCCAGGGTCCTCCTTGACTTTCCCAGTGCGACCTGACACCATACGCGTTTCGGCCGGAGAACGAACGCGCCATCGCTACCTGATTCTGTCATGGATAGCGGCTAAGCGGTAGTTTTCCTCGCTTTCCATTGCAAAGTTTCGCGTATTAATACTGTGCGAAATGGGGATCTAAGGAGTGTCATCAATTGGTGGCGTTCCATGGGATTCTCTGGAAACCGAACGAAAAGCAGAGAGACGTCGGTTCGATTGATGGTCGGCATCAGATAATCAAGTCAGTAAGAAAAACGTCTTTCTGGTCGTTTTTGTTGAAGAAAACCGCATTAGACGTCTTCGGGCGGGGTTTTCTGGGAAATGAACGCTTCGGTTGGTACGGTCACTCAGGAATTTTGTGATTTCTCTGTGAATTTCCCGTCATCAACCAAGTGCATCACCGATAAATCGTCATTTGACTCGTTGTTGTCTTCGGCAGCGGCGAAAAGATTGCTGGTGACAACTGGCGTCATGGTCGGCGTTTCCGTAAAAACGCATCTTTTGAAGTTTTTGTGTTCTATTTGAGTTTGGAATTGAGTCATGCCCCAGCCCAAAAGAAGGCACTCCAAGTCACGTTCGCGCAAGCGTAACAGCCACAATACAATTAAGCCGCGTCAGTTGGCGAAGTGCACTCAGTGCGGCACTTTGACACCGACCCACGTAATTTGCCCAACATGCGGCTATTATCAGGGACGGACGCTGGTCGAGGAAACTGAGGAATAACCTCGATGCGGATCGCATTGGACGCGATGGGCGGGGACTTTGCTCCCGGCCCCAATATTCACGGAGCGTTGGAAGCTGTCGAACGATTCGCGGGTCTCGAAGTGTTGCTGGTCGGAGATCGACCAGCACTCGAGGAAGAGATCGCGAAGGTTGGACGGCTTCCTGATTCCATTCGGATTGTCGAATCCGAAGGGTTCGTTGGCATGGAAGAAAAGCCGACGACAGCTCTGCGCGAGAAACCTAACTGCTCCATCGTGCGCTGCTGGCAGCTGATGGCTGCCAAAGAAGTAGACGCTGTCGTCAGCGCCGGGCACACCGGCGCAGTGGTTGCGGCGGGTCTGCGAACGCGGTTATTTCTGAAGGGTGTGAAACGCCCCGGGATCGCCGTGCGCCTGCCGACACTCAAAGGCTCCTGCATTCTGATTGATGTCGGTGCCAACCCCGCTGCTCGCCCGGAACATCTGGTGCAGTACGGCATGATGGGGTCAGTCTATGCCCAAAAAATGCTGGGTATCGACGCACCTCGCGTCGGGCTGATGAATATAGGAAGCGAAGAAGGTAAAGGCACTGACCTCTACCGCGAAACGCATGCCCTTCTCGCTCAGTCTGCCATTCGAAATCTCTACATCGGCAATGTGGAGGGTCGAGACGTTTATCACGGGGATACGCACGTCATCATCTGTGAAGGATTCGTGGGCAACGTCGTGCTCAAAGTCAGCGAGGGAATGGCGGAATTTCTCCTCAAAACTGTCGGCCGCGCTATGATGAAAGAGCTCTCCACCGAGAAAGCTCTCGCCGAACAGACTCTGGATCAGGTTGCCGACCAGTTTCACTATCAGGAGTCCGGTGGAGCACCGCTGCTGGGCATTGACGGGGTCTGCATCATCTGCCACGGTTCCAGTGACCAACGCTCCATTCGGAATGCACTTCGCATGGCGACCGAAATGGACAATCATCACATCAACGCCCGGATCACAGAATTGCTGAATCAGGCTGATTAGAATTTCCAAATCAGGTTCACCAGCCGTTTAGCTGCCAATTCAAATCCTGCCTGTTCGTCTGTTGCGGGTTTCCATTCGAAAGCTCGAACCAGGTTCCGCGGAATACGCACTGCACCCCAATTGCTCAGTGTTTTCGTTTCTCGCAGATTGAAGATGCAGACGTTGCGTTGTGTTCCGATTCAAACTGCATCACAATGCGCGGATGGCATCCGGCAGCGTCGTATGCCGGTCATTGCCTGACGCGCTCAGTACTTCAGTAAAGGAATTCTCGCATGCCACGGATTGCCCTCTTTTTTCCCGGTCAGGGAGCACAGCATGTTGGCATGGGACGCAGGCTTGCCGAGAAATACCCGGGTGCGAGGGATCTCTACAACCGGGCAGCGGAAATTCTGGGTTACGACCTCGCGTCGCTCTGCTTTCACGGGCCCGCCGCAGAGTTGGACTCAACCGTAATCAGTCAGCCAGCCCTCTTTGTCACCAGTCTGGCAGCACTGGAGAAACTGAGAGCCGAATCGCCCGAAATTCCGCTGGGCTGTGAAATGGCCGCTGGCCTGAGTCTTGGTGAATACACCGCCCTTGTCTTTTCCGGAGCGATGTCGTTCGAAGACGGACTGCGCGTCGTAAAACGCCGTGGTGAAGCCATGCAGGCGGCCGCCGACGCAACGCCTTCCGGCATGGTCAGTATCTTGTTGCTGGAGAAGCCTCAGGTCGAGCAAATCTGCCAGGAAGCGTCTGCCCATGGCATCATTCAAATTGCCAACTTCTTGTGTCCCGGTAATCTTGTAGTCAGCGGTGAAAATGCGGCCTGCGAACGAGCGGCCGAGTTGGCTGTGGCAGCTGGCGGACGCGCGATCCCATTGGCTGTCGCCGGTGCATTTCATACAGGCATCATGAAGCCTGCGGACGAAGCATTGGCCGAAGTGCTTGGCGAAGTTGAAATGCGTTCGCCGGAAATCCCGGTGGTGTCCAACGTCGACGGGAAGACACATACAGATCCAGAAGAGATTCGTGATCTGTTGATTCGCCAGGTCATCAGTCCTGTTCGCTGGGAAGATTCGATCAACCTGATGCTCAGCGAAGGCTGTGACGACTTCTACGAGGTCGGGCCTGGCAAGGTCCTGAAGGGACTTCTGAAACGTATCAGCCGGAAATCGAACTGCACGACAGTGAATGATTCCTTCGACGAAACCGGCGGCGTTTGAGGCATATCGGCCACGCCGTCCGGCCTGATGCCGTTTGCAAACCGGAAGCGTTGGCATTACGCTTCCAGGCGGATTCAGCATTGCAATTGAGCGAAGGCCCAGGGGAGCGGATTCCGCTGGACGGGTAGTGCAGAGTCCGGGAATGGAGGCTTGGGGTGCATTTTCTGAAGCGGTTTGTTTTGCAACTTCTGGACGTGGTTCTGGCCCCACTGGTACTGCCATCGGCATTGTTAATGAGATTGCTGCGCAGGGCGGGACTTCAGCGAATGCCGCTGTGTCGAAAAAGCTTATCGGCCGCTGGAGTCTTTCCGATTGTCGACCACTACTACGAGCCGCTGATCAATTTCAGCCTTCTGAATCATCCGCTGGAGGATCCACGAAACCTGCCCGGAATTGACCTGAACATCTCGGAACAGTTGGAGATCCTGCAGGGGATGAATTTCCGCGATGAACTGAACGTGTTGATGGCGGGTCAGCAAAAAGACAATGCGGCAGAGCGTGTCTATGTAGCGGAAAATGGTTTTTTTGACGCCGGAGACGCAGAGTACTGGTACAACCTGATTCGCAGCCGCAAACCTCGGCGAATCATCGAGATTGGCAGTGGAAATTCGACCCTTGTGGCCATTGCCGCGTTGAAGAAAAACAAGGAAGAACTGTCGGGGTATCAGTGTCGCCACGTGTGCATTGAACCCTACGAGATGCCGTGGCTGGAGCAGTCCGGCGTGGAAGTGATTCGGGCGCGCGTGGAAACAGTGGACCAAACTGTGTTTCGCGAACTGGAAGCGGGCGACATTCTATTCATCGATTCGTCACACGTGATCAGGCCTCAGGGCGACGTGTTATGCGAATTTCTTGAGTTGTTGCCGATTCTTCGCAAGGGTGTCATTGTTCATGTGCACGACATTTTTACGCCACGCGATTATCCGACGGACTGGGTCGTCGGGCATGTTCGACTTTGGGGAGAGCAATATCTGCTGGAAGCGTACCTGTCCGAGAATTCTCGCTGGAAGATCATCGGAGCGCTGAACTTTCTGAAGCACGATCACTTTGCCGAGTTGCAAAAGGCGTGTCCGACGCTGACTTTGGCCCACGAACCGGGCTCGTTCTACCTTGAAAAAACTGCCTGATCGACCAGTCCCCGGTCTTTGATGAACCGTGGTTCAATTGGCCATGGATCCTGCGGCGGATGCTCTCTGAAGCTGATCGCCGCAAATCGCCGTTCTGAGCGGCGCTCCGACTTGCCGTTTCCATCGAACATACAGATTCCACCGTCGTGACGCTTTTGGACGACAGGCAGCAAACGACAAGCCCTGTGTCATTCGCCAGAACCCAATCACCGTCCTCCGGCTACGAGGTGGATGGCACCTTTCATCTCTCACGCATCTTGGCCGGTTCCCGGTGCCACGCACTTTGGCTGTTATTTCGCGCCAAGCTGCCGTATGGCCCTGTTAGAAACAATCCGCAAATTCGTTAGAACCGGTTTTCGGTGGATGGCCCATTTCCGGTTCTTGGTGCCACGCACCTTGGCTGTCATTTTTCGTCTCCCGGTGCCACGCACCTTGGCCGGTTCCCCTCCGACTACGAGGTGGATGGCACCTTTCATCTCTGGTGATTTCCCGCCAAGCTGCTGTATGGCCCTGTTAGAAACAATCCGCAAATTCTGCAGGACTGGTTTTGGGTGGATGGCCCATTTCCGGTTCTTGGTGCCACGCACCTTGGCTGTCATTCGCACCTTGGCTGTCATTTTTCGTCTCCCGGTGCCGTCTCCCGGTGCCGTCTCCCGGTGCCACGCACCTTGGCCGGTTCCCCTCCGACTACGAGGTGGATGGCACCTTTCATTTCTCCCAACTCCCGGTTCCCGGTGCTGGCCGGTTCCCGGTGCCACGCACTTCGGCTGTTATTTCGCGCCAAGCTGCCGTATGGCCCTGTTAGAAACAATCCGCAAATTCGTTAGAACCGGTTTTCGGTGGATGGCCCATTTCCGCCCCGTGCGGAAGAATCGGCAAATTCTGCAGGACCGGGCGGGGACTGAGCGGGCATTCTGGGAGGTGGTATGCAGCGGGCTCGGGTATGCAGGACGCTGCAGTTCTCAGTTGAGCGAATTCTGCGGGGGCAGGCCAATAAAACGGGCGGCCCGCAGGCAGAATCAGGTCCAGTCGTCATCGAGACTGTGTCTCAATTTGCTTCCAATCGGATTCGACGCCAAACGTGTCTGGAAAATGCCGAAAACTATGCCATATAAAACAGCCATCACAGGGTTTCACCTGCGATGTATTGCATGTCCCCGGCTTCAGGCCGTTGATTCCTGATTACAGATCCTGGTGGGAAAGGTCGTTTCCATGACACATGTCGTTGCTGAACCCTGCTTCAACTGCAAGTACACTGACTGCGTTGTTGTGTGCCCTGTCGAGTGTTTCTACGAAGGTGAAGCGATTCTGTTCATTCACCCGGAAGAGTGCATTGACTGCGAAGCCTGTGTGCCAGAGTGCCCAGTCGCAGCCATTTTCCATCAGGACAACCTGCCTGCAGAGTGGGCTGATTACACAGCACTGAACGCCGAGATGGCACCGCAGTGCCCCGGAATTACAGAGCAGAAGACATCCATGGCCGAAACCCACGATCTGTGCACCGCACCTAAGCGATCCTAAGCGATAATTCGCCTCGCTTGACTCCAAATTCAAAAGCTCTGGCGAAACTGCCAGAGCTTTTTTTACGCACCCGTCGCTGTTGGCAATCCCTCTGCATGGTGCATGCGGGGTTCGCAGTTTCGCAAGGCCTGTCTGGATGGCCAGCTCATGACCCGTCCCGGAGTATTACTGCCCGTCCTGCAGCGATGGAGCTGCCACAACTGTGGCGGGTGCTGTCGCGAGCATGAAATCACCATCACACAGGAAGAAAAACGGCGCATCGAAGGGCAGAACTGGTCAATCGCTGACGGAGTGGCTGCTGATCGTGAATTGATCGTTTCGCAGGGAACGGCATGGCGGCTGAATCATCAGGACGACGGGGCCTGTGTCTTTCTGGATCAAAGCGGGCTGTGTCGGATTCACTCTAAGTTCGGTGAAGCCGCAAAACCTCTGGCCTGTCGGCTTTATCCGTATGCAATTCATCCGGCTGGCCACATGGTCACTACCAGCCTTCGATTCAGCTGCCCATCCGTCGTTCAGAATCTCGGTGAGCCGGTGACTTCGTGCCGTTCATCGATCGAGGCGCTGTCGAAGGAAGTTGTTCCGGCAGGTTATCAGGCTCCCGAGGCCCCGGAGTTGCGGCCGGGCCAGCCCCTGCAATGGCCCGATATGACTCGCGTTCTGGCATTTCTGGACCGAGGGCTTGCGGACACCGCGGTGAGTTTTCTAACGCGACTGACCCGAATTCTGTCCTGGATAGAACTTCTGGGAAAGGTGGAAGGCTCTGTCGTTGCGGGTGATCAACTGGCGAAGATCCTGCCGTTGCTGTACGAGGCCTCTGTGCGAGCCTATCCGCAGGACGAGTCGCCGGAAACGGCTCCGTCGGGTCTTGGGCGAGTCATGTTTCGGCAGCTTGTCGCTCAGCTGATCCGTCATGACACAGCCGTGGCACGCAACAGCGGTTTGTCGGCAAGGCTGCGATTGCTGTTGCAGGGGCTGCGGTTTACGCTGGGACGCGGCCGTGTGCCGACACTGCCAGATCCGGAATCAGTCCGAGTGGCTTTTGTAGAGCGAGCGGGCGTCGCGGAAGTGGCAGCGTCGGCGACATTTCGTCAGCTAGAGCAACCATTTGGTGGCCGCAATCCTGAGCTGGATCAGCTGTTTACTCGCTACTTTCAGGTGAAACTGCAGGGGCTGCATTTCTGTGGCCCTGCATTTTATCAGTTTTCCGTGATCGAAGGGTTTCAGTCTCTGGCACTCATGTACCCGGCGGTCCTCTGGACGGCCCGCCTGCGGGCGACCAAAGAAGGCCGAAACACGTTGCAGCGCCGTGATGTGGAAGCCGCCCTTGCGACACTGGACCATAATTATGGTTATTCTCCGGTACTGGGAATGAATGCCTCACGGCAGAGAATCCGGCAGCTTGCACAGATGCAGCAGATTGCTGTGCTGTGTGCCTGGTACAGCCGCTAAGAACCAGTCCGTTTCGGTTATATCGACGGAACCGAAAATGCCGATATGAACAGCTACAGCAGTTCTGTGGAGTCGGCAGCAGCCGGGCTGCGGAAGCCTGTTGTGGTGCATTCGCCGTTGATCATTGTCGGTTCCTGATTCAGGGAACGGCGGAGACTGCCGGAAAGTGGGCGGTTTGCGAAAAAACGGTGGAAAGAAAAGTTTCGAAAAGACGGTGTCGCGTAGGATTTGCCGTGTCCTTAGAATAGTGGACAGCGAAAAATCTGACGATCGCGATCCTGTCTCGGTAATCGATTCCCATCCCGGATATCCCCATGCGCAGCGAATCTGAAGTTCTCTTCGAAGACAATCCCTTTTCCATTCCGGTAGCGGACCGCGTTCGACGGTTGCCCCCCTACCTGTTTGGAACCATCAACAAACGTAAGTATCAACTGCGTGTCGCGGGCGTCGACGTGATTGACCTCGGAATGGGCAATCCCACGGATCCTCCAGATCCACAGATTGTCCAGAAAATCGAAGAATCGCTCGCTGACCCGCGGAACCATCGCTATTCCGTTTCCAATGGCATTGGCAATCTTCGCAAAGAAGTAGCCGCTCGCTATATGAAGCGGTACGGCGTCCGCCTCGATGCGAATGACGAAGTCCTGGCCTGCCTGGGGTCCAAAGAAGGCTTCAGCCACATGTGCCTGGCTCTGATGGGGCCCGGAGATACTGCCATCGTTCCGGCTCCGTCATTTCCCATCCATGTTTATTCCGTGATGCTGGCGTCCGGAAACGTGATCGCCCTCGACGTGCGGGATCCGGAAAAGTTCCTCCGGAATGTGGCCTACACCTGCGAGCATCTGGTGCCAAAGCCCAAGGTGGTCGTGGTCAATTTTCCGCATAACCCGTCCTCCACAGTGATTGAACAGGATTTCTTCGTCGAGCTGGTCAAGCTGGCCAAGAAACATCACTTCCTGGTCATCAGCGACTTCGCCTATGCGGATGTCTGCTTTGATGGCTACAAGGCTCCCAGTTTTCTTTCCACCCCCGGTGCCCTCGATGTTGGTGTGGAACTGACATCCATGAGCAAAAGCTACAGCATGGCCGGATGGCGAATCGGATTCTGCTGTGGCAATCGGGAAATGGTGCGGGCCCTGGCCACAATCAAGGGCTACTACGACTACGGAATTTTTCAGCCCATCCAGATTGCTGCGATTGTCGCAATGCGTCACTGCGATCAGGCAATTGATGATATGGCGGCGGAGTATCAGATTCGTCGCGATGCCCTGTGCGACGGTCTGCGTCGCATTGGCTGGAATCCTGTGGTTCCCAAGGCCGGAATGTTTGTCTGGACAGAAATTCCGGAACCATGGCGCAAGATGGGGTCCATCGAGTTCGCCATGAAACTGCTCAACGAGGGCGGCGTGGCCGTCAGCCCGGGCCGGGGATTCGGGCCGGAAGGGGAAGGCTATCTGCGTCTGGCAATTGTCGAAAACAGCAAACGTCTGCGTCAGGCCGTTCGGCAGATCGACAAATGCCTCAGTGCCCCGGAAGCCGCCTCAGCCTGATCAAAAATCGCACACAACCGCAGACCGTTGTTTATAAGACTGCGTTCTGTCGGGCGGCGCTCTGACACACCAAACACAATGGACGCGGACATTCATCGAATTGTCCGCGTCCCCTTTTTTACGTTCAGTCCCACGGCGAATTGTGGCCCGCAGGCCCGACATCGCTCACTTTCGCAGAGCGAAAGGCGATACAGTGCGCGGCATTGCCAGCACATCCATGTCAGCCGTGCTCGTGTCTGCGCAGCCCGTGTCAGGGGGTCTGCTGTTCGGCGGCTTCATAGATGTCGGCCAGCGGCCTGAGTAACTCTTCAAGCTGCTGCAGGTACTCCGCCTCATCCATCGTCGTTTTTCGCTGCTTCAGACTTTCCAGGCGGGCTTCCAGGGCATCCCGGGCAACCTGCTGATCGGCCGTCAAGCGGCGTTCTGCATCGCTTTTGACAAACCAGAATTTTGCAGCCTTCGGACCGTCCACCGGATCCTCCGATTTCAGCGACGCGGCGGGCTTTAATCCATCGAACAATTCTGCCCGGATACCCTTGGCATCACCGTTGTCTTCCAGCAACGCATGTTCTGTCGCCAGGCGACCTTCTGATTTGTAGAACTCCGCAGTACGTCGGGAAGCGTAGAGCCAGGCCTCCAGAAGCGACGTCTGACTATCGCGGTCGACATCCGCTTCCAGGCTGCCAATCGCGGTCGAGAACGCATCGCCAAACCGACTGTATTGCACCTCATTGCCATCTTTTGTGGCTGTCACAATCACTCGATCCGGCCCCGACAGAGCATTGAGAAACGGGGATGAAGAGGAGGCACACAGAATCACGGCCAGCGGCCGCCGGATGTCTCGACACGACTCCGCCAGTTGCTCTGCACTGAGATCCGGGCCCTGAAGATTCAGCTTCGCAGACTTCTGATCAAAAGTGCCATGCCCCAGAAACACAATCCAGAGCGGTTCGCGGGACTCTATGCTGGATTCTGCCCGCAGAGCCTCCTGAAGACGGCTCAGATCGCTGGTCTGTCCTGTCCCAGTCACCCCTGACGGAGCCTCAGGAGACAGACCAAGCACCGTGCATTTCACGTCGGACTTTTCTGCCGCCTGCTGCCAGCGGTCCGCCCATGTGCGAAACTGCCGCCCGTACTCGTCTGTGCCTGCAGCCCCCACGATCAGCAGCAAATGTGAGCGATCATCGGGCTCAGTAACTTCCTGGGAGTGCGTCAAACGGCTTCCACCGAACACAAGACAACAAGCCGCTGCCACACTCGCCGGAATGGAAAAACGTCTCATGGCAAACCTCGCCGGCGTCGCATCGTCCAGTCCGCCGTAAGGCAGCTGACCACAGTAAGAAAGACCCACCAGGAATGCCAGATCGGCCATGACCAGAATTCTGTCAGTGGGGCCCGCGATTGCGGAAGACTGGAGACCAGATCGTCAAGATCCTGCAGCTCGGTCACCTTCCCGCCAGTCTGCTCGGCCAGATCATTCAGGAAGGTGCGATTGATCTGCACTGACTGCATTTCTTTTTGATTGGGCTGACTGGCCCAGCCAGCCACAGCACTCAAAGGGGGCTGATTCGCTTCGTCTGACATGCTGGCGGTGACTGACATCTGCCAGCCACCTTCCTGTGACGCCATCAGCGAGGTTTCAAAGGTACCCGCTTCAGCATCAGACGGAGTACCACTGAGCTCAAAGACCTGTCCATCAGGGGCCGTGACGGTGAATTTCACGTCGGCATTTTCAGACACTTCAAAGTCGGTACCGCGAACAATGGCCTTCAGCTTCATGGCTCCGGCTCCCAATTCCGCATCGTCGACCACTCCGACATCAAGGCGACGCGGGACATCAGCCACCAGCCAGCGCATCATCTGCCGACAGGCCCGGGCATGGTCACTCAGATCATCCGCCGGTTTTTCCGGCGTGGCAACCTGTGGCTGAAGGGGCGTTCCGGGTACGGTTTCTCTGAGCTGTTTCAGGCCATCACTTAATCGCCAGCGCCACAGATCTCCGATGCAGACTGCGCCAGTTCTTCCCTTGCCGAATCGCTGCACAATCAGAGCGGGCCATTGGACACCTTCAGCATCTTCGACCTCGGCCATCACCACCGCTCCCGGTCGAACATAGCCGGCAGGATTGATCGTCAGAAATTGTGGCATGTCACCAAGGCGTTTTTCTTCTTCAATCTCATCCGGTCGCAGACGGATCCATGGCTGCAGCCAGCCGTCCCGTGTCAGTCGCAGTCGAACGCCGGCTTTGGGAAATTCCGTACGCCGACCCACGTCAATCGGCAGCAGTTCTCCCACGGGCGTCCGTGCAAAATCGCCTTGTGAAAACGATTCCTGACCACCCATCATCAGCAGTCCGCCACCACGACGTGAGACGAAATCATAGATCAGAGCCATCTGGTCAGCCGTGAAAAAGTCGGATTCCAGATCGTCGATAACAAGCCCATCGTACCGAAACAGTTCTTCAGCCTTCTGTGGAAATCCACCCCGCAACTCGTCATCACTTTTGGTATTCAGACGTACCAGCACAGGTTCGTCGTACTCTTCCACCGTTTCCGGATCCGCTTTGTCAAATCCACGAAACAGCGAGTTGGACGATTCGCCGTCGCGACCCCGAAAATCGAATTTTGCTTCCTTGCGGGCAATGCGGATCAGCGCCACCATTTCCAGCAGAGGATCTGACTCCACAGCTCTGCGAAGAAATTTGAAATCCCAGTTTGGGCGACCGGAAACGTAAAGGATCCTGCGCGGTGTTGTTCCGCGTTCCACAGCAATCAACTGCGCGTTATTCACCATGGTGGCTTCCTCAGACACCTCGCTGCCATTGCTGTCAATCAAGCCCACCTTCAACTGATAAAAGACGGTCCCTCCCTGAGTTGGTCGATGGCGAAACTTCAGCGGAACGGTGTCGGCCGTCTCTTTTGTCAGACGCTCCAGCGGCAGTCCCGTCGCATCACAGAGCGTTACGGCTACCTGGCCTTTGGCGAACCCCGTCACATGAGGCATGACCTGAATTGTTACTGGAGCATCATCAAAAGCCGTCTGAGTGATCGTCCATGTGCCCACTCCGCTATCCGGCAGCGACGTTTCCGGGGACGGGATCACAGGATACACTGGGGGCAGCGTTTTCAGTAACTGGGGCTCAATCGCCGCATCCGTGGCATTGCCGTCCGTCAACAGAATGACTCCGGCAAGTGGCTGACCTTCATAACGCTGCTGCAGGTTTTTGAGCGCCGTGTTGAGGCTGGATGCTGTTCCGTCAAACGTGACCGAATCCAGACGGTCCACCTGCAGCAGTCGGTCGGCCACGGTATAGCGTCTGAGCTCAAAGTCCTGCCCCAGGCGGTTGAGCCAGCCGACGGGCGCCGTCGCTTCGCCTTCTTTTAGTACCCGTTGATAGTCATCGGCACGGGAAGGCAAACCGGCCGACGGGCTAACCAGATGACTGCGACTGAGATCCGCAACCACCGCAAGAACATTGGCGCCGGAACGCGGCCGCTGGCCACTCCAGAGCGGATTGAGCAGACAACATGCCAGAAGCAGCCAGGCTATGGAACGCAGAAACGGGCCCCACGAACCGGCCGACAGGCGCTGGCGATTTTGCCAGAGAATCCACGCCAGTCCACCAATAGCGACCGCGACAGCCGGAAGAATCCAGCTGCGATCTCCAATTACCAGACTTGCCGGGCTAAGGATCGACATGAAACCATTTGCACCAAAGACGGCAGCGGTTGATCGGTAAATCCTGCAATTCCGTGCGGACGATCACGATTCCATTCGCTTGTCAGGAATTCTCCTGTTGAACTCTCCCGTTTTTGCCCGGAAAAGTAAACCGCCGCAGGGGCCGCGCAGGTTGAATTCAGAGAATTCCCCGGAGGATCCGCCGCAGTCGGCAAGGGCCGTGATGGCCTGCTGAATGGCAGTCACTGACGGGGGCGAGTGCTCACGGCGTTTCTGGAACATAAATACGCACATTGTCAAAATTTCCGATGTCGTCGAACGAACCGAAGCCCACACGTCCCCGGACAAAGGTCTTGTCCACAGCGGTCATCACGGGCGTTTTCAAATCATCGAAGAAGACGGTGATTTCGCCGGATTCGACCTTGCGGATAATTCGCGCCCTGTGCCAGTTGTCGGTCCACGGAGTCCCCGCGGTGGTTTTGGCGGAGATCTTTTTTCGGGCCGCACTGTTGACGATGAATACCTGATTGGCATGATCGTCGGTCTTCTTTCCAAAATGCACATAGTACAGATGCGCGTCATCCTGATACCCAAAAAACAGGCACAACGATCGATGCGGATAATCCGCGATTGTGGACTGAAAGCGAATGTCCATGACGAACGACGAGACGTCCAGGTCCTTGATCAAGGTGCGATTCAGAGGCGATCGAAACGGCGGTGAAAAGTTGCTGTTCTTTTTCGTCAACGCCAGAAAATGGTTGTTCTCCTCGCTCTGCAGTTGCCACGCCGTCGGATCCGTCGGCTGATAACGACCGGTCTGCTGATCCTGAAAGTCATGCTGGTAGACTAGCTTCATTCCCTCAGGGATCGCGGGTTCATCCGCCAGCAGATCCAACCGAGGCTGCAGGACACCGCACAGCAACAGACACGCCACACTCGTTTTCACAGGAATGGACCTTTCCACAGGCAGCCTTCGCAGGGAAGCAGACAAATCACAAACACGCGAGACCCCGTCATGGCCTCGTTGAGAACAAGCACAGGATCGTCACTGGAAAACCCACCCTCAATTGTTGGCTGGTTCCGTGAGATCCACTGCGTCCCACTGGAACTGCCTTGCTGTGAGGATCGGGACGAGTTGGTCAGATCACGTCGAAAGCGATTGACACATTGGGAACCAGCAGGACAGCCGAGCGGACGTTGTTTCCAATGTACCAATCGTGCGGCTGGAGTTCCTATGCTGACGTGGGTTGTCTGGCTGAAAATGAGCCAGTTATTTCAGGGTGCTCGAGCCAACGAAATTCGCCGAAGCGTGACTTGTGCGTCGGACACAACGGTGCAGTGTCCCTGCTGTGGCCAATGCGCTGACGCAGGCGCGCCTGCAGAGAGCGTAAAAATCAAAGCGGAAGGGCGGACGCCCAAAGCCACCCGCTGTCGGTGGCGATTTGAAGCGGTACGGCGCGAGCTGCTCGGTAAGTCCCTTTGCGGCTTTTCAGCACCGACTGCCTCAGGTCGTTCCGCCCGTAAACAGTACTCTCCGGGCAACGGCAAACATCAAGAGCCGCGCCCGTGAGGAAGCGGAGAAAGACCCCCGCAATGTGCCTCGGGGGACACAGCACTTTGCAGGTGCGGCTCAATGCCTCGGGGGACACAGCACTTTGCAGGTGCGGCTCAAAATTCCGAACGGTGCCGTCCTGCGGCTGTTGTGGAGATGTTTCCAGACGGCAACAGGCCAGCAAACGCAATGCAATTCGCAAAGCACCTGCAATTGTCGCAACGCAACGCACAACCTCGCCAATGCTGTGTCCCCCCGTGTCGAGTCCATTGTCGCGTCATCCCCCTGTGTCGCGTCATTTGGCTCGTCTTGTGGGGCGTGAGGAAGACCGACACCGGACGGCTTGCGCCATTCCGCTTTTATTCTTCCGGGGACACAGCACTTTGCAGGTGCGGCTCAAAATTCCGAACGGTGCCGTCCTGCGGCTGTTGTGGAGATGTTTTCAGACGGCAACAGGCCAGCAAACGCAATGCAATTCGCAAAGCACCTGCAATTGTCGCAACGCAACGCACAACCTCGCCAATGCTGTGTCCCCCCGTGTCGAGTCCATTGTCGCGTCTTGTGGGGCGTGAGGAAGACCGACACCGGACGGCTTGCGCCATTCCGCTTTTATTCTTCCGGGGACACAGCACTTTGTGGGTGCGGCTCAAAATTCCAAAGGGCGCCGTGCCTGCGGCTGTTGTGGAGATGTTTCCTGACGGCAACAGGCCAGCAAACGCGACGCAATTCGCAAAGCACCTGCAATTGTCGCAACGCAACGCGCAACCTCGTTAATGCTTTGTCCCCGCTGTCGCCCCTCTTTCGCGTCATTTGGCTCGTCCAGGGGTCGTGCCGAATGACCGACTCCGGACGGCTTGCGCCATTCCGCTTTTATTCTTTCCGGGGACACAGCACTTTGTGGGTGCGGCTCAAAATTCCGAAGGGCGCCGCCCTGCGTCCGTTGTGGAGCTGCTGCCTGATGGCAACAGGCCGGCACAGGCAATGCAAGCCACAAAGCACCTGCGATTTTCGTAATCGCAACACACAATCTCGCAAATGCGGTGTCCCCGTTTGTCGCCCCTGTTTCGTGATTCAGCCCCATTGGGTGCGCCGTATTCATGGCGCCCCGAGGCTGCGTTGTGAAACGCCGTTGGCGTTGAACGACGTAAGACCAAACGGGCAAGCAACTATTGTGTTTGCAACATGGAACAAAACAGTCCCATGCACCCCGAATCAGGGGTGTCAGAAAATAGCCGGCGGTCAGCGCAGCGCCACCGCCGGAACCGGGCCCCAAAACGCTCTGGATTCGAATCCGTACGGATGAGTCCGGCCCAGCCGGGAGCAGGGAAACGGCCTTGGCATTTGGAAAATGCCTGCGACTTTCGCGTGCCCCACGAGTGATCCGGATTCGTACGCAGTTTTCTGTCACCCCGTCAGGGTGAGGTGCGTCAGTTTTTGCGTATTCCGGTGGCGGCGCTCGGCTTGCCACCGGCTATTTTCTGACAGCCCCTCAGGCTGAAGCGGTCAGACGGCCGCACAACATAGGTGGATGGCCCCGTTGTTCTACATGAGATCTCGGGTGTCGTCGGAAGTCGTCGCCCGTAGGGGTGTTGTGTGGCGTGGAGTGTGCTGGCTGCAGATCCGGGTGAGTCTTAAAACCCGGCGGTCGGTGGATTTCGATTTTGCTGATACTGCTGGACCGGTGCGGGTTCGCGGGCTGACTGCCGGGCTTTCGTAATCCTGCGAAACCAAACTCCAGCCGTAACACTGGTATTGGGTGTCTTGCCGAAAAGTTCCAGAGCAGGAACAACTGTCTGAATCACAGGCTGACGACCCCGGGTTATTTTCTGTGCCTCGCCGACCACCATTTCTGTGGTTCCCACGGTAAGCTCTTGCGTTTCAGGAGTCGCCCATTAAAATTGTCGCATGGCGACTATCGAAGAAATCTTAGCTGCTGTACGACTGCTTCCGGGTGCCGACCGCGGACGGCTGATTCCTTTGATCTGGGATGAAGTGTCCCCTGACGACTGGCCTTGTCCGTCTGCCCCCTGGGTGACCGAAACTCAGCGTCGCAGTGCTGAGATTGATCACGGGACAATGCCAACCGCAGACTGGGACGTTGTGCGGCAACGGGCTCGCAAGGCCGCGGGACTTCATGAATGAAATCGGTGCAGCTTTGTTCTGCCGCTGAAACCGATTTCACTGAGGCCCTGCGCTACTACGCCAACAGGAATCCGGAAGTCGCTCTGCAATTCGATGCGGAACTTGACGGTGCCCTGCGACGTATCGCAGCTGACCCCGAGCAGTTTCCAGCGGTTGATGACTGTCACCGTTATGTGCAATTGCGCCGGTTTCCATTTTTGATCATTTTTCGCCTGTTCAGAGACGAGATTACGGTCATCGCTGTTGCACACACATCGCGTTCGCCCGACTTTTGGCGTGGACGCTGATGCAAATGGCGATATCAGCCCGGTGAGTTGCAGACTGAGATCAGGTTTTGCCGGCGGCATTTCAGTCAAAACAAACGTCTTTTCCAATTCGCTGTCACCAACATCCCCCGCAGTCGGTTTTCGATTTCCCCAAAACTGCTGAGCGATCGCAACCGTGTGTTTTTGGACATCCTCAGCGGTCCAAACGGATGATAACCCGGGGCGATGTGAGAGTCCGAGAGGGGCGAGAGTTGCGGGGGAAATGGGTGCCGGGAGGTGGTCGGCAGGTGGGTCTTCGACGTCGCGATGTTCGCCGGGGCTAAGAGTCTGATATCTCTGGCGTCGTCGGAAGTCGATGCCAGGATGGGAGTTGTGTTTTGTGGATTCCGCTGACTGCCGGGTTTGACGTACAGCGAACGACGTACGGCACGTGTTTGACACCGCAAAGGCCAGTCTTAGCCTCCGATGACGTTTTTCCCAAAGAATCGATTCCCCCAGATGTCCTCCCGCGATATGCTTTCGGCATGACTGTTCAACTCTCAAAGGAACTGGCTGCCGCTTTGCACGCATGCGGGGAACTGCAACTTGAAGTTGTGGACCCTGTGACGTCGCGTGTCTATTTCATTGTTGAGAGCGAAACGCACCGACAGGCCATGGCTGCACTTCGCTCCCGGCAGGATCGTGATGCCATCGCTCAGGGGCTTGCGGAAATGAAAGCAGGGGAGGGAGTACCTGTCGAGGAAGCCTTTGATTCCATTCGAACCAATCTGGGACTGCGGCGGCGGCAATTGTGAAATTCAGAATCGTCGTACTGCCGCGGGCGCAGGAAGATCTTCTAAGAAACGCTGAGTGGTGGGCGAAGAATCAGTCCTCAGACAAGGCCGCGGAATGGCTGGACGCCGTACAGGAACAGCTGGAAACGATAGTCAATTTTCCAGAGAGTCATCCGATCTCAGAGGAGTCTGCTGAATTCCCATATCCAATCCGTGACAGGCGCGTCGGTCTGGGCTCGCGTCCAGCATTCCGAGCAGTCTTTACAATTCAGGGCGATACCGTTTTCGTGCTGACAGTGCGACGTTGTACTCAGGATCGCCTCAAGCCGGATGGCATCGATTTTTCTCCCCGCAACTGACGCTGCATTCCACGGCGATCATTTGGCGAAAGGGGCTTCGGCAACACACTCATACTAGCGCTGCCCCTGCAGGTGACATGTACCTGCGCGGCCTTTGTCCTGCTTCCGCCACTATATGGTCCGACTCAGGCCTGCTTCGATCATTCGTGGGTTTTGCCGGACATCGAGCAAATCCGGTAATTTACACTTTGTTCCGAACCAGCTAAGGCGGTCGATTGGGCCGCCTTCTTTTCTTTAATCGTCGTTTGACTGGAGCAGGTTTGGCTGCATTTTGTTCCGCCATGGCAAGACGCAGAGCCAAATCAGGCAACCGACGAGAACGATGGACCCGGTTACACCTGGTCCGGGGAGCGGATCTTTCAGCAGCGGTGCAGGATTGTTGACCAGGGCGTGGATTCCAATCGCAACGAATAAGTTTCCGGTGCTGAGGTAAATTGCGGCGAAGAGCAGGCCAAAGACGAATTGAGCAATCAGCAGCCACTGACCCTCCGGTTGATGCAGGTTGAAAAATCCATGGCACAAGGCAAAATATCCCCGCGAAAGTAACAGCGCGATGGCCAAATGTTTCCAGCGTCGGGATTCAGGTATCCAGTGCTTCGTGAGCAGCAAACATTGAGGCAAGAGAAAGCCGCGGAACAGAACTTCCTCGAATGGGCAGTTGCCAAACAGCTGGCCGAGCCATTCGCTCAAGGCGAATCGCCAACTCCCCGCCCCCCCAGAGCGGATTGAACTCGACCGGTTTCCAAGGCAGTGCGTCACGGCGAACGGCAGGATTTGACTGGCGAGCCAAATCAGGAAGGTAAATTTGACTGCTGGCCAGAGACGGGGCAGGTCGAGTCCCAGTTCCCTGGGAGAATTGTCCCTCGGGGGACACAGCACTTTGTGGGTGTAGCTCAAAATTCCGAAGGGCGCCGCTCTGTGCCCGATGTGGAGATGTTGCCTGACGGCAACAGGCCAGCAAACGCGACGCAATTCGCACAGCACCTGCGATTGTCGCAATCGCAACACACAGCCTCGCAAATGCTGTGTCCCCACTTAGGCTTCCTAAATCATGAATCATGTAATCAGAATCAACGGCAACCATCAAGAGCCGCGCCCGTGAAGAAGCGGAGAAATACCCCCGTAATGTGTCGCACATTTCCGCACACAGAGCACCCGCCTGGTTGGACAGCCCCCTGTTGAAGGTTCAGCATGTCTGGGGAGGATTCCGGAGGAGGATTCCGGTGCAGCGTAGCAGTCGCGTAATCTCGTTGCGTAGGCTGGCGTTCCTCCACTCCATCGCTGTCCTGGTACGGTCGCAGATCGAATCACGATCCGATTTGTCCGAGCGGGTCACTGGCTTTGTTGTGCCGGGTGACAGGACTGCGACCGCAGCAGGAATGTGTATTCCACGATCTCAAAAGCTTCGTCCAGGATCCGAGCACAGTTCGGCGAGCGACGCTACTTGCAGTATGTCCGAAAAAACTCCGCGATTTCCGGCTTGCCGACCCGGCCAGCGGTTGTCTTCAAGACAAGATCAACGAGTTCGTCATCGTTGGCGTCTAACAAGGCATCGTTGACTTCCAAAAAGATCAGTGCAGATTCTAAACCCACACGTTTATTCCCATCGACGGACGGATGATTCATCACCAAATGATAAAGATATGCAGCAGCCATTTCAAAAATGTCTGCGTGCATGTACTGGCCGCCGTAGCTCGCCTCGGGTTGAGCGATGGCAGATTCAAGCAGACCGATATCTCGGATACCGTGATTGCCGCCGTAGGTATCGATCTGATTTTGATGAGATTCAAGGGTGTCATCAAGGCTGAGGAACACCACGGCCAACCTGTGACCTGTGACCGTTCGTCACGATTTAAAATCGCTATTTATGTGGATGCAAAATGCACCACTACCAGGTGTGTTATATGTTAGAACACCTAATGCATGTGGGAGAGGGTGGCGGGGAATGGATCCACGACCTGTGCATGAGAGAACGCGGACATCGCAAGTTGATTGCATGATCGTCATCCGCTGGCTCTTCCATCACCCGAACTCATTCCGTCCCCGCAGAGTGAACTCGCCTCGCTCGTTGGGTTTTTCCCATTCCCATTTCCCACACACGTCACCACGGGGGCAAAGAAAGCACGGGGCCTGCCGATCTCTTCGACTGAGCCTGAGTACTTCCTGAGCTTCAGTACTTCGGGAAGATTGCGGGAGTTGGAAATCGCTCCTCCGGATTTGAGGCATCGTCGAGATACTCTTCACGCGGCACCTGCACCTGAGGCCAGTTGCCGGGACGAATGCGCACAACCCGGCCCGTGCGAATGCCCTCAATGATCAGATCCGTCTCAAACCGAATCTGAATGCCGCTGCTTCCCAGAGGCACTGGCCCCTCAGCTTTCGTCACCTCCAGAATCGTGCCGCGTGACGCCATGTGAGCCGCGCCGTATGCCCCGTGAGTGTGCTTCAGAGTATTCTCGACGGCATTCATCATGGCTGATGTGTTCGGCTGGAAGTCGGCATACAGCGAAGGATCCATCCCGCCATGCAGCGTCGCCGTGACTGTCGCTTTCCCAAACTTCCCGTATTCAACTCCATCGATCCG
>CAIQIE010000037.1 GCA_903871805.1 uncultured Planctomycetaceae bacterium
AGCGATGCATAAACGGACGTCCTGAGCATCGGCAGATCGTCGAAGCGACGGCGGATCAATTCATTTCCCGCACGACTAATCAGTTTCCGCATCTTCGCATGTTTTCCAGTGTCCTTCGCCCCCTTGACGTAAATCAGTCGTGGAACACCCAGTTCGGTCGCCAGATTGAATTCACGCTCCACTGGAGATAGCCCGTTGTCATTTTCCCAGCCGTACTCGTTTCCCAGCAGACCGAGATAAATATCGCAGTTAGCGACCTCCCGCAAATAGACATCGTCAGCCCGTCGGTCGGCAGCTGGCAGAGTCTCGAACAGGAACACATCAAAGAACTGTTTCAGCAGCGGGTCAGCACGCAAGTACTCGCGCAGGCCAGCCCGCTCGGCCGAAAACTCCTTCTGCACGCTGCTGATAAAAATACGCTTCATGGGAAATGGAGACCGGTGTGGAAAATGAGTCAGATCAGGGCCTTACACCATACCATATCCGCAGAATACGTGAAATCCGGCAGGCCGGCGAGGAACGTCAACCAACCCAGCCAACGGATGTCGAGGTGCTGCTGGTCGCGACGAAGCCGGAGCGGCTCAGGTGGAACTTCGCCCTCCCTTTTTACCGCCAACAACAACGGGAGGGCGCGGCTCCTGCCAAGCCGCAAACCTGTTTCCGCTCACCTTTTGCTCTAAGCCAACTGTGCAAATCGCAACCGGCCGCTAACGCGTTGCCGCTCACAAAACCTGTGCGGCTCAGGTGGAACTTCGCCCTCCCTTTTGGTGCGAACAACAACGGGAGGGCGCGGCTCCTGCCAAGCCGCAAACCTGTTCACGCTCCCCATTGTCTTCAAACCAACTCTGCAAATCTCAACCGGCCGCTATCGCGTCGCCGCTCACAAAAGCCATGCGGCTCAGGCGCAACTTCACCCTCCCTTTTGCTGCAAACCATGCACGCGGCTCAGGTGGAACTTCGCCCTCCCTTTGAGTGGGAGGCGTGTCAGCCCTTCGAACGCCCTGACGAGGTTTTCCTCGGTTTTGTCGTACTTCTTTGTGACGTCTTCAGCACCGTCCCACTTGATGGCTCAGCAGGCACTTTCACTACCGGCGAACCGGATGACGAACCAGCCAGACGTTTTTGAACAGCCTCAGCAAGGCACCGGATATTCGAGTCCTGCACCTTCTGCAGAAAGTGAGTCAGCGCTTCCAGACAGGCAGCACGATCTACAATCGTGTGATACCCCAGCTGACAATTCACGTCCGGATCCGCCATCAGCGACTCCAACCGCCTTCGGATATTTGGCAGTGGATCCGTGCCGTCCGGCTCACTGTCCTCGCCACAGTAGGCGTTGATACCCGAAATTAACTGATCCACGCACTCATTCACCGAAATCGATGATGTCCAGGTTTTTCGAGCCTCTGATTTTTTTTGCGGAGTCTCTACGAACGTCTTCAGACATTGCTGAACCAGATCATCATCCGCGGTCCCCCCGAGCACCTTCAGCTTCTCAGCCAGCTGGATCGCCGCTGTGAATCCCAGAAAACGGTACGACTCAAACAATTCCGGGTCAAAAAACTGATCGCTGGTCGGATCATTCGGAAAGGCTTCCGAAACCTTCTTATGCTGACACAGCGCCATCGGGTCGTCTTCCAGAATCACCGACTTCACATACACCAGCAACCCCTCAGACTTAGCGCTCCCGTTCACAGAGGGATAGCGAATGCGGACCGCCCAGAATCGATTCCGACCAAAACCCGTGGACTTATCAGGAACCAACTCTGTGGGGAATGTCACAGGCTTTTCCTCAACGCAGTCCCGAAATTCAATCCCCCACCGGCTGCGAGCCCGATTCATCATCGTCGCCAGACCGTCAAATTCGTAGTTGCCGTCCTCTGTCGCATCCACCGCCAGAATCAGGCGACAGCGCCGACGCAGCAATGGCTCAATCCCCAGGTTTTCATAGTGCCCACCGTCTGTCACCAGCAGGTGCGACCATTCCGTTGCCGGACGTCGCACAAACCCATTAGTCGGATCCGGC
>CAIQIE010000038.1 GCA_903871805.1 uncultured Planctomycetaceae bacterium
ATCCGCTGACGCAACTGCTCACGCGGCCCGGCAATTTCCGGGTTCAGCACTTCCATCAACGGAGCGTCATCATAGCGATCCGCATCCTGGGTCTGATTAAAGATCGCATACAGGCTGTAGTAGTCAGCCTGAGTGATCGGGTCATACTTATGAGTGTGGCACTTGGCACATCCGGCAGTCAGCCCCATCCAGACCTGCAGCGTCGTGTCCACTCGATCCTTGACGGCAATCCCGCGAAACTCTTCGTCATCCGTGCCCCCTTCATCATTACTCATCGTGTTTCTGTGAAAGGCGGTGGCCAGCTTCTGCTCGTCCGTGGCGTTCGGAAGCAAATCTCCCGCCAGCTGCTCACGCGTCATCTGATCCAGCGGCCTATCCGCATTGATGGATCGAATCAGCCAATCGCGGTAAGGCCACATGGTGCGTCCCAGATCCTTTTCATAGCCTTTGGTGTCGGCATAGCGTGCCAGGTCCATCCACATCCGCGCCCAGTGTTCACCAAACTCCGGCCGTCCCAACAAGTCATCGATCAACTGCTCCCACGCCGCATCATCCGGCCGCATCGCAAAAGCATCTGCTGTCTCCGGTGACGGTGGGATTCCGATTGTGTCGAGGTACAGTCGCCGCACCAGCTCATGGGCGCCGGCACGTGGACGCAGGGACAGACCTCGTTCTGATAATCCGGCCTGAATCAGGTGGTCGATCGCATTCGTTGAGGCACCCGCAGCGACAGGCTTTTGAATGGGTTCGAAGGACCAGTGCCTGCCCCATGTCGCACCCTCCGCGATCCAGCGCCGCAGCAGCTCACGTTGCTCCGGCTTCAGCTGGCGATGAGAATCCGGTGGTGGCATGATCAGATCAGGATCCTGGCTGTTGATCCGCTGCAGCAGAGTGCTCTCAGAAGGATTCCCTGAACGAATCGGCACACCGCCTTCATGCGGAGACTTCGCGTCGTCTTCCAGATCCAGTCGCAGACCGGCTTGGCGCTGCCCTTCGTCAGGACCATGACACGAAAAACAATTCGCCGAAAGAATCGGCAGAATCTCTCGACCAAACCGCACGCGTTCGTCGGCACGGACGTCACAGCTCGCAGCAACTGCCAGCAGCAACAGCAGGCGTCCGGAATTCTCCCAAATTACTTTCATCACTCGCTCATTCATGTCATTAGGCTGATTGCGTAGCCCTGAGAGACTCGCACTTCCGTGTTCCCACCTCTACCCCTGAACCACTTCCCGAATCACTCGACCCGCAACGTCCGTCAGGCGAAAATCTCTACCCGCATACCGATAGGTCAGGTGCTCATGATCCAACCCCAACAGGTGCAGCATCGTCGCATGCAGATCATGCACGTGCACCCGATCCTGCACCGCTCGAAAGCCAAACTCGTCCGTTTCGCCGTACGTCATTCCACCACGCACGCCACCCCCTGCCATCCAGGTCGTGAATCCATAGTGATTGTGATCCCTGCCGGAGCCATTCTCTGACGTCGGCGTGCGTCCGAATTCGCCACCCCAAAGAATCAACGTTTCGTCCAGCAGACCTCGCTGCTTCAGGTCCGTCAGCAAGGCAGCAATCGGTCGATCGATGTTGCGGCTGAGATTCACAGCGGCGTTGTTGTGATCGCTGTGAGTATCCCAGGGCTGGCCATCCCCATAGTAAACCTGGACAAATCGTACGCCACGTTCACTTAATCGTCGGGCCAGCAAACAACCATTCGCAAAATGCCCCTCGCCATACAGTTCCCGAGTCGCCCGGGTTTCCTGATTCAGATCAAAGGCATCCGTGGCCGTAAACTGCATGCGAAAGGCCGTTTCCATCGCCCGCAGTCGACCTTCCAGCTGATTGTCCGGTCCAGTCCGTTCCAGCTGACGCTGATTCAGCTGAGTGATCAAATTCACCTGCGCCTCCTGAGACCTTCGATCCGCACCGAGATTTTTCAGGAACGGAATCAGCTTGTCCGGAACAGGATCCGCATGATTGATGTAGGTCCCCTGATGGGACCCCGGCAGAAAAGCACTTGTCCACAGAATGGAAAAACGCACCGGCTTGCCCGGACACAGCACAACATAGCCCGGCAGATTCTCGTTTTCTGTGCCCAGTCCATACGACAACCATGACCCCATGCTGGGGCGAGTCGGCAGGATGGTGCCATTGTTCATCAGCAACAGGGCCGGACCGTGATTGGGGTTGTCTGTCCACGTCGAACGCAGCACGCAGATATCGTCGATGCATGCGGATGTAAGCGGCAGTAATTCGCTGACCGGAACCCCACTTTCGCCACAGGGCCGAAAACGAAATGGGGAGGGAAGAAGTCCGGCCGTTCGTCGCTCTGTCCGCAGATCGGCCTCCGGAGGTCGCTGCCCAGCAAACTTTTTTAATGCCGGCTTTGGATCAAAAAAGTCCCCCTGAAACGGTCCCCCATTCATGAACAGGTGAATAACTCGTTTCGCTCTGCCCGGAAAATGAGCCCCCTGCCCTGCCCGTAACTCGGGTGCAAGGGCTGCCAGCATGCCCAGCGTTCCCGCGCCTCCCCCAAGACCCCGAAGCATTGATCTTCGTGTTGCCTGGCTTTGAATTTCCTCAATGCTGGTCGCCACTTGATGTTCCTTCAGGTTCGGAGATGCCATTCTGCCGGCAGTGCAGAGCACAGCATTATCTCTTAGTCCCCCCACGCATTCAAATCCTACGACACACCTCAGTACGATGGTGGCAGCGGAAAGCAAAAACAATAGAAAAATCCGTCGATTCGTCGTCCCTATCACGCACCGACAATTAAAAAAATGTGCTGCGGATCGCACAATGCCAAATTTTCCTCGAAGAAACAGCGAGCGTTGTCTCAGTTGCTGGAATCCACCGGATTTCAATGGTAAACCAACCACTTCCTGTTCTCTGTCATTCCTTTAGCACTTGTACCCTGCCGGAAAAACCATGCCCATGCCCACGCCCAATCGCTCACGTCGACAGTTCGTTTCGTCTGCCCTTGCCGTCACTTCCGCCATTGCTGCGGCACCGGCCATCGCTACCGCAAGCCGCACAAATGCCGAAGTCATCATCGGTGAAGGTGATTACAAGTACCGTGTCAATCACGCGTTTGCGCAATTGCCGGACAAATACACCTGGCAAACCACTCACAATGTGGCCCTCGATAGTACCGGAAATCTGTACGTGATTCACGAAGGTCGTCGCGACCAGAAAGAGCATCCTTCCATCTTCGTTTTCGATCCCACCGGCAAGTTTATCCGCGCCTTCGGCTCACAGTTTCAGGGTGGTGGCCACGGAATTGAAATCCGTAAAGAAGGCAATGAAGAATTTCTCTACGTTGCCGCCTACCAGCAGGTTAAAGCCTTCGCCAAAATGACCCTGAACGGCGAAACCGTGTGGTACAAAAAAGCGCCTATGGAATCCGGCCTCTACGCCCCCGGCGAAGCCACTTCCACAGAACCCTCATGGAATCGCCAGGGCTTTCTGCCCACCAACTTTGCATTCACAGACGATGGTGGCTTTCTGCTGGCCGACGGTTATGGCACGTTTGCCATCCATCGCTTTGACAAGGACGGAAACTGGAAAAGCAGCTTCGGAGGTGCTGGCGAGGGCAAGGGAACATTCAATACCGCACACGGTCTGTGGGTTGATAATCGCCCCGGACGCGAACCCTCAATTGTCGTGACAGACCGTGCCCACAACACATTGCAGATTTTCTCAATGGACGGTGTCTACAAGGAAACTCTCACCGGCTTTGGCCTGCCTGCCAACATCGATACGCTCAATCACCTGATGCTGGTCCCGGAACTCAAATCCTGCGTGACCATTCTGAATGAAAAGAACGAAGTGGTCGCGCGACTTGGAAGAGCCGTCGAACGTCTGGACGAAGTGAAGGACCTTCGCGGCAAGCCCGATCAGTGGCTGGACGGACAGTTTGTCCACCCACATGATGCCTGCTTCGCCCCAAACGGTGATATCTTTGTGGCAGAATGGGTGGCCACCGGCCGCATCACCCATCTGCAGAAAGTCTGATCGTCGACTGACTCAACCCGACCTGCCCCTCGATCAGTCGACCGCTGGATTGCCCGAGGGCCTGCATCCCTGCAACGTAATGCACTGAAAGTTCATGATGCGCAAGGGATTGCATAGCCAGAGGACGTAAATGTGTTTCAGCGCACTTCGCGTTGTGCCGGGTGGACAAGCTGTTCTGTTCGACACAATCCCGGAAAACCCGGTTCCATGATTCTATGAAAAAAGCCCGACTAGGCTGGTCGGGCTTTTTTCTTTCAACAGAAATCCACGGGCGATCCCGGAACGGTACCGCACCAGGAATACTAGTTCAGCGTATTCTGGCCCGGCTTCCAATTGCAGGGGCACAGCTTGTCCGTCTGCAACGCATCCAGCACCCGCAGGACTTCATCAACATTGCGGCCGACACCAAGATCGTGAACCGCCAGCCAGCGCAAAGTCCCCTGAGGATCAATCAGGTACACACCACGGTAAGCGATGCCCTTGCCGGAATCCAGAACATCATAGGCCGCAGACAGCTGATGATTGGTGTCACCGATCATCAAGTGCTTCAACTGACCCAGTTCCTTGTGCGAATCACACCAGCCCTTGTGGGAAAACACACTGTCAGTGCTGGCCGTCAACACGACCGTGTTACGGTCAGTGAACTCACCCAACGCCTTGTCAAAGGCAATGATTTCTGTCGGACAGACAAATGTGAAGTCCAGTGGGTAAAAGTACAGACAAACCCACTTGCCTGCCAGATCGGACAATTTCATGTCTTTGAACTGGCTGTCTGTTCCGTCTTTCGTTCGATCGTACGCCTGCAGAGCCAGATCCGCACCCGGAGCCGGATGACCAACGCGAACTGCCATAATTCTTACCTTTTGTTGACTAACGTTTTGGCAATACTGAGACATCTCGCAACAAACGCAGAAGATGCCACTGCCCGTCACTAATCGGAGTATATGCCTGCGGATATCCAATTCAACAGTTCACCAGATAATGACAATGTCCGCTCCGGGGAATCCACCCTACCCCGACAAATCAAACGCCAAAAAATGTCCCCATTCTGCGTTAGATCCGTTTTAGACGCTCCGCTCGCCTCCACAAAAACGCAGATTCCCGCCAGAAACCAACGCCTGCTGTCCCGGAAATCGCCGAGAAACCTCAACGAGACGTGCAAATCGACATCTCCATTCCGTATCCCGGAAAACACAACTGCTTTCATCGCAGAATCCAGAAAATCGGCGTTTTCCGGGAAATCAAGGTCCTCTGACAGTCAAATGAGGCGAACTGCGCCAGAAACTCCCTGAACTACACAGGTTTCCGAGAGTCACCGGCGTTTTTTGCCGCTCCCTCGGTTGTTTGTCAGGTAAACTTGTCAAAACGGACCACGAACGATGCCAGGGAAATTGCCAACGATTTCTCCCGGTCTTTCGTACTCCTGCGGTAAGCAGCACTTTCTACTGGGTATTTTCAAAAGTTCCCGGGGGTGCCCCAACGGCCATTCCATCGCTCTGATTGTGGGAATTCACAGTGTTTGACAATCTTCTCTCACTTGCAGAAGTTCGATCTCCAGTCGCTGGTCCGGACATTGACTGGACCTGGTCCTGGCTCGCTGTTTTCGGACTTTTGATCAGTCTTGTGTCCGTTTCCTATGGCACTCGTGCTGGTGTAATTGCCCGCGCAACCACCAAGGAAGCCATCCGGCAACCCCTGTTTTTGCTGCTATTGCTCGTTTCCGCACTCGTGCTCATCGTCAACACTGTCATTCCCTTCTTCACATTCGAAGATGAAGTGAAAATGCTCAGTGAGTGTGGACTTGCAACGCTGCTGATTGCAGGAGCCTTTCTGGCTGTCTGGACCGCTGGCACCAGCATCACCAGCGAAATTGAAGGCAAGACGGCCATGACACTGCTCAGCAAGCCGATCGACAGACGCCAGTTCCTGCTGGGAAAATATATCGGAATTGTCCAGGCCGTGATCTGGTTGTTCCTGATCCTGTCCGCCCTCTTCGCTGTTTTAATCTTCATCAAAGTGGGTTACGACCAGAAGGAACAATCTCTGGACGTAACACCCTACTGGCAGTGGCTTAAGGTCTCGGATGTCGAGATCCCTGTACCGCATCCGGAACGAGTCACTGTCGTGGCAAAGATTCTTCCAGGAATCGCTCTGACCTTCCTTCAGGTCTCCGTACTCGGTGCAATCAGCGTGACAGTCGCCACACGGCTGCCAATGGTGATCAACCTGGTGATCTGTTTTGCTGTCTTTGTGATCGGAAACCTGACGGAAATCATCGTGAACCAAAGCGTTGAGGGGCAGGCGAAAGAATCGGTCACCTTCACAGCCCGACTGATCTCGATGGTCGTTCCATCACTGTCAGCCTTCAACATCTCTTCGGCCGTCGCGACAGGACGAGTTGTTCCTCAGGATTACCTTGGCTACAGCTTTCTCTACGCCGCTACCTACATCGGTGCCATGCTGCTGCTGGGATTCCTGCTGTTCGAAGACCGTGACCTGGCCTGATCGCTGACCAGTCCATCATCAAATTCTCTACCAGCCCTGGCCAGTTCCCACTGTCCAGGGCTTTTTGATTTTATACGAGGTACCAGACTTCGTGCCATGGCCGTGTGTTACACAAACGCAGCCCGACCACGGATTGCGACCATCACGCACGCAGACCCCGTCGTTGTGTTGGTCAGACTCAGTTTGATCCGATGGCGAGTCTGGAAATCGTGACACGTTTCGCCATGCGTACAGTTCGCGGTTTAAAGACGCGTCCAACGCCATTCGCCCCGCATCCCCGCCGTTCCAGTGACGCACTATTCAATTTGCCCGGCACTGCACGGGAAAACTCGAAAAAACTCCCGCCCTTACCGCGTGCGAAGACCGCAACGACCAAAAGGTCGTCTTTCGACCGAAATCATTTCCACACCTGATCTTAAGATCACTCGCTAAGCCACCGGGTGCCATGCACCGGGGCTATGCGCTAAGCCACCGGGTGCCATGCACCGTAAGTCATTGGGTGCCATGCACCGGAGCTATGGGATCCCCGGGGCCAGGAAATCTCCGTGTTCACATTCGGTCCGCAGATCGACACGGGCAGATTGACGTCTCCCAGCTTGTCAGAAAACGCATCGCCGAAGGCCAGTCGC
>CAIQIE010000039.1 GCA_903871805.1 uncultured Planctomycetaceae bacterium
GGTGAAGGTCAGAACGACGTCAAACAACCCGTTTACAATAACAATCACGGGCAAAACGGCAACAATTCAGCGTCTGACCACGCGGAATGGCGCCAAATCCTGCCGTAACAATCGGCATCTCCTGTCCCTCGGATTGAGCCCGGGAAGGAATCCGAGGCTTTGTGAACTCTGACAGAATCCAGCTGACCTGTTCCGCCGAAACACCCGTCTCCGCTTACCGAAACCAAACAACCCTCCCTGAGTCGTTGTGGGACACAAACGCTCACATCCCACCACAAATCGGGACAACGCCACCGGCCGCAGGGCTGTTACAGGTTATGGCGATCAGTCAAATCTCAGCAAGTCTGTGGCCCATGCCAGTGCATCCATACGGAATGCATCACCTGCAGCCCTGAAACGCTCTCATTCCTGAGTGACGACAGACATCACGAGGAAGATTGATGGCCACTATGCCACGACAGTGTCCTCAACCTTCAGCGTCCACTTCGACACAATCACAGAACACCGGCTCGCCTATCGGGCCGGTATCCGATCTCCTGTTCCAGGTGTTTCAGGGTTCCCCCTGTGGATTGAACGCATATTCCACGGCGATGGCCGGCATGAGCCCGATGGCGGGAATCTGCAGATCTTCTGTCACTCGCAGCGTCAGCTTCAACTCCGGCAGTTTTTCGGATCCAGCCGGGGCTCCGTCTCGAATCGTGGTGGAAAAGTCTGAGATGGTCAGTTGGATCAGCGATGGTGGATGCAGGTCGCCCAACCGTCCGGAACGAATCACTTTCTCACCAGCGACAAGTTCGTATTCCACAGGCAGTTCATCCCAGAACGCATTCTTTCGGTACAGGTTTCTTGCTCGGGCATTCACCGAAAGAAAGAAACACAGGTGGGGACTGCGAGCGAATGCGGCCGGGATAACAATCGAGGTGGAAACCGTGTCGCCCGCCTGCAGCGATTTACGATCCGCAGGAAATGTCAACGCACGATGAACTCGTGATTCCTCCACCACAGCCATCCTGGTGGACTCTGTGGCATCGCCGGATTGGAGTTTCAGGAACGATAGCTCTGAACGATCCACGGCCATTCCAGCCACAAGGTGCCACGCCATGATGATTGCCAGAGCGATTGCTCCGGGCAACAGAGAACGCACTTCGATCCCGAGTGTTCGCAGGCCGCGTGGTGCTCTGGATTTCTGACTGACCACCAATCCGGCCGTCCAGGCAAGTGGGAATCCCAGAATATGACTGTAGTAGGGGCCAGCTTCAAGGGCGAACAGAATCACGAAGTACTGCCCGATCACAAACAGCAGTGGAAACAGTTCACTCGTTGCCACTGGCATCTGAGTCGCAGAGAGCAGACGTTTCAGGGCCAGCAGCAGGAGGATTGAATAGAATCCCTGCAGCACCCAGTTCTGTGCTGAGTTCCACGGAACCCTCGTAAATTCCCAGCGTCCTTCCACACCCTGAGCATAGCCTCCAAAGGTGCGATTCTTGTAGTCGGTCTGCAGAGTCATAAAAGCATTTTTACGCAGGGCACACATCCAGAGATCGATTCCGGCAGCCACTTTCTCGTGCAACAATTTTCTGAACACCACTCTGGAACGCAAAGCAGCAGGCACCGTCGGCACATAGGCGAAACGCCAGTTGTCGAGCGTGCGACCATCCCCATTGGTTGTGGAATCAACTGCGGAGAAGTAATCAATCATGGAGATGTTCGGTAGTGGACCGGTCTTTGCAAGGATTTCCGCACCGACAGACTTCTGAACCATCCGACTGAAGTGCCAGGAAAAATACAGCATGGCGATGGCCATAAACACCGTTCGGAAGAAGTTCGCTGGTCGCTGCTCGTCAGGCAGCTTCAGATAACGAACGACAGCATAAAAACCAGCAATCAGAGTCGTCAGTACAACAAACAATCCGAATGTTTTCTGCAGATCCACCAATGCCAGAAACACGCCCAGCAGCAGGGTCAGGCACGCCCAGCGAAGGTAATCGCCCGAAGTCAGCATTCTACCATAAAGGCTTCTCAAAAACGTCAGGGACAGCTGTACCAGACACCAGACAGCAACCATGGACAGGAACCCGACATTGTTGATCGCCGCCAGTGTCGGTGCGTACCAGAATGCCGGATAGAAAATCAGAAACGGTAATGAACAACAAGCTGTCTGCAGTGTAAACATACGGCGTATCAGCCAACCGCAGATCCCCACTGTCAGCAGTTGCAGGACCACGCAGCTGA
>CAIQIE010000040.1 GCA_903871805.1 uncultured Planctomycetaceae bacterium
CCTTGCCCACCTGAAATCTCGTGCGACTCTGCCGGACCGTGACGAACTCGAGCGAATTGATGCCTTGTTTGCGGAAGCGTCGGAGTTGCAAGAACTCAGGGCCTTCGCATTGGCCTATCGAGTCGCCATACTGACCCGTCTGGAAGTGCATCACTCCGGCTCACTCGCGGCTCACTGGCAAAAGAAACGTTTGGACTGTTTTCAGGAAGCAGTTCAGGCAATCCGCCATTCGCAATTGAATCCTGAATCGAGGTCACCTGTCCCCGCTGTTCTGCAATCGACCGTACTCAATCTTCTCGAATTCGCCAGTTACATGCTGGCGTTACCGTACAAGGATCTTGAAGGCCTTGCGATTAGCGACGTGATTGAACAGTGCTATGCCGGTGGATGGTACATCGCAGGCCGCGGAATCGAGAAAATTCGAATGACCGAAGGATTTGCGCGGAGTGAATTCAAGGCACGAACGGCTGCATCTGACGGGCTATTCATTGAACTTCGCCGGACTTCCGCGACGTGGTGGCTGGTCAGCAAGGGCGTCGCCTCAGAATCCCAAACCGTGAACCACGACCATGCAAAACTTGTGCTGTTGTCTATCGTTCAGCCCCCGCTGCTTCCGGCGGACTTGCAACGCCGTGTTGTCGGGACGGATGGTGAGGACAGTGCGGCACGGTTTCGGCAGGTTAAGTTGCGCACACGAAAAGGAATTCAATCGCTCGCCAGAGATGAAAACCTCCTCGTCTTACACGGCAATATACTCAATCCTGACATCTGTGTGATCGGGCTGGTCGAAGAAAAATCGTGGTGAGGAACTGTGGCCCGATCAGTTTGTAACACCGTTGTCACACAAAATCTTCCAGAATCCTTACGGCATCACCATTCAGACCGTCTGAACACGTGCTGCCAGAGCGGATCACTCCTGCAGGAGACTGGAATATGTCGCAGAACCTCTACTTTGCCTACGGCTCGAACCTCAACCTGTCAGACCTGAATGCCTGGCTGGAACGCAATGGGTATTCACCTGATCTTCTGGAATTTCACTCGCCTGCCTGCCTCCCGGACTTTGAGCCGGCTTTCACGTATCGCTCCGCGAGCCGCGGAGGCGGAGTGCTCAGTATCCGTGAACGCACTGGCAGTATCGTCGAAGGAGTACTCTTTAAGGTCCGAGAAGGCGGCTGGGAAGCGCTGGATTCAAAAGAAGGTGCCCCCCGCTGTTACAAACGCCAGGATGTCACTGTGCTCACGCCGAACGGTGCTGCAATTCGGGCGGTCACCTATCGGGTGACGCCGTGCAATGAGAGTCGATTCGTCGCCCCGACGGATGACTATGTTTCCGTTGTTCGAGCAGGAATGAAGCGCTGGGGCATTTCTGATCAGGCGGTCACTGCGGCATCCCGAAACCGCAGACCGCCGCTGGCTGAAGGTCTCTTTGCTTACGGCACCTTGCTGCGCAATGGCAGCCGCTTTTCCCTGCTCGCCGAACATGGAATTCGGTCTGTCATCCTCGCGGAAACGTTTGGACAACTGGCTGATCTGGGCCAATACCCGGCGATGTTCAACCTCGACTCGCGCAATGACCTGGTGCAGGGTGAGTTGGTCCGGATGCGGAATCCACAGTCACTGCTCCAACTCCTCGACGTCATCGAAGGGTTTCGTGGATTTGGTGTCCTCGGCTCCCTGTTCCAAAGGACGCGAATCACGGTCGACGCAGGAGACGGGCGACTTCGGCATGCATGGACTTATTACATGGACACCGATTCTCTGAACTCCGGCACCACCGAGGCCATGACGATTCCCTCCGGCAGCTGGCGAGTAAGGTGTGGGACTCACGAACGATTCATCGAACGTCTCGTCGCAGAACACGTCGGCAATAACGAAAGAGCGTTGGCGGAACGCCTTGCCGGTCAACTGCCGTTCTCTTTTATGGATCGGCAGGTCGCCACCGATTCACTGCTCCCTTTGAAGAACGCCATTCTCGATGGCCGACTGTCCGAACGGCGTCTGGCGCAAGTGTCCGGCTGCTGGACCGCCAATCCTGCAATCCTCTGAAGCCCAGAGCCGACGACTCAGCAGACCACCAATCCAGCATCGAATGTGGATGCCTTCAAAGAACCGGGAGTCCCGCCCGCCCTCCCCGATGGGCGCAAAAAACAGCCGCAGGTACCTATAGTAAGTCCCTGCGGCTGTACAAACTGCACTCGAATGGGCTAGAACATTTAACCCTCGGTTCCGAAGTTCGTTAAGGCTTCCTTTCGCGTTTCTGATGCTGGCGAAAACCCCGGATTTTCCCGGGTTTTTGCGTTTACAACCCTTCGACCTTGCGTTCCCAAGGCGGAGAAAACGCGAATTAGTGGGGGGATTAGTGGGGGGACTTTGAAGGCCAGTTTTCACCGGGACACGCGCGGCGCGGAAACCTGTCGATCGAGCCCTCCACAGCCAACGAAAAAAGTCCGACGTCCTTGTAACTCGTTCCTTGTCCCTCGTTCCCTCGCACCCCCTCCAGCGGACGGATTTTTCAAGGCATGGCACACATCGATGCTGCGGGAAGGGTGGCGGCTGATGTTGGTGCCACGTAAAATGTCATGACATGACGAGACTGCCACGGTATAATTTCCGGACAACACCGAGTCAGGAGCAATTGTGGTGGGTGGCATGGTGACGTTGTTTCAGAAAATTCGGCACAGTGTGACACGTAACGAATATCTGATAGGACGCCACGCTGCCGAAAGACTCGAACAGAGAGGCATCATGGAGTGGCAGGCAGTCGAGGGGCTTATTGGCGGCAGTTTGCTGGAGGAACGTCCGGATGCTCGCCCCAATGCTCTGGTTGAGGTTCTGCAGGTATTGCCTGACGGTACTGAGTTCAAGGCTGTTTGGGCATACCTGAAAAAGTCGGAAACTGCGAAGTTGGTTACAGTGCACTTTTTAGACGGATGCTCCCCATGGCACTAACCGGTGAACGCCTGAAGCACACTCGACTCATTCAAACTCCGATGTACGTCGTCGCCGTTGAAATTGAGATGATTCTTCCGGAAGAGGATCCCAGCGAGCCCTGCTACGAGCCCGCGACCGTCCAGTTTCTGAAAGAGGTCAAAGAACGTGCCGACGCTGACGATATCGAGTGGCTTAAACGGCATGGTCGCGTCTACCGTGTGCTCGAACCGGCGTAAGCCGTCCACCGTTGCAGCTGGGATTTGCGACCGGCACAATACCTGCTGACGCTGAACTGCAGGCGCAGTGCGAACGCGCACGAGCTTCCGCGAATTTATCAGATTCTTCTTCGGGAAGGGTTTGGCAGGCTGCTCATTTGCACTCCTGCTGAATTTCTGGGCGGTGAATTCAATGATGAACAAGCAGCCGATACTTGATGAATTGCATGCTGTCCGTGAACAACTCCTGGCTGAGTCCGGAGGGACGCTCTCAGGGCTCTTTGCCAGCCTTCTGGAAGAACAGTCCAGATCCACCAGAACGATCCTGAAAACTCTGCACATACCTGGCAGTGAACCCCACGAGGGTGATCCAGTCCGAACACCTGTTGCCGGCGTCGAAATGAAAAACGGTGGTTGACGGTGATTTTTCGAGGGGCGACACGTCTCTCCCCGAGCCAGCAAGCTTCGACGGCATCCTGGCGGCACTGGCCAGGCTCGAAGGGAGAATCAACGATATCGGACCCACGGACGGCTAAACGCTGGATCGGAACAAGACACATCTGGCGCAGCATCGGCAGGTTCCTGAACTGGGTGTCTCACATCACCATGCACTGGGCATTACGCTGCGGCCACTCGGCGCTGCCGCTTATGACCCCAGCGGGGCTGATGCGCGAAGGGCGAAGGGGGATGAGTCTCATCGCTGAAGTCGCCTGTGCGACACGCGGCCAACTGAATGGCACCGCAGCAATTCGATAGGACATCAAAGGTACCAGGACATCAAAGGTACCAGGACATCAACGGTGCCAGCCACCTTCACCTCCCTGGTCCCGCTTCCTCATGGAACGCGGCTCGTGGGTTGTTGAAGGTGTATGGGGCGCTCGAGGTGCATGGCACCGGGTGTTGCTGAAACTTCAGGACTCACATATCTTGATTCCAAATGGCGCGGGTTGACGAATACCACACGCTGCGGAAATTATTGACGTAAATAACGTTTGCTATTGACTTTGCAGTTTTAGGTGCATGGCACCTCGGGGTTGCACCAGCGGAGTACCCGTTTGGTGCAACTGCTGCAGGTAGTCGGCCGTGTTGCGTTTGAAGTTGGTGAGTGATTCAATTCCGTTCTCGAGATCCAGCATCAGAACACCTCTTTCGCTTCGCATCTTACGTTTTTGAGTGCTGCGAACCAGGGAGCCCGGCAGCAAGTTCTGAATACGGGTCGGAAAATGCGATTTGACCGCATTTTCTGCAGAGTTTCCGTCACCCTCCCGAGGTTTCTGGTGCTTTGTTACGCACTTCCCTGTAAAATGTAGTCATCATTCAGGGTGCTTCAGCAGGGAAAGGAATATTCGATGTCTGTCACGATCACACTTGATGAAGCTCAGGCTAAGCTGAAGGACCTTGTGCACCAGTTGGTGCCGGGGGATGAAATCATCATCACCGAAAACCAGCAGACAGTCGCAAAGCTCGTCAGCGAAATCTCGCAGCCCCGCCACCCAAGAGTCCCGGGACTCGGTAGAGGCATGATTGTTTTGCAGCAGGAGGATGAACAGCATCTCGAGGGATTCGCGGAGTACATGCCTTGAGAATTCTTCTGGATACCCATGCATTCCTCTGGTTTTTCACGAATGACCCAAAGCTAAGCCTTCCTGCACTCAGCCAAATTGCAGATCGAGCGAACGAGGTCCTGATTAGTCCCGCCAGCTATTGGGAAGTGGCGATCAAGGTAAGCCTCGGCAAGTATCCGCTGAGCGTGTCGTTCGAGCAGTTCTGGACGGCTGGTATCATTGAGAACGACTTCAGGATCCTGCCCATCACCGTTGCGCACGCTTCAACACTGGTATCTCTGCCTATGCATCATAAAGATCCCTTTGACAGGATGATTATTTCTCAGGCGATTACAGAACAGATCCCCGTTGTATCCGCCGATTCTGCTTACGGTCTCTATGACCTCGAACGAATTTGGTAACTGCCGAGTCTTCATCATGCCGGAAAGTGTCTGACAGTTCAGTCACCACCCCGCCGCCGCTTTGACGCGAGACTCGGATATTCCTCCGCAGGTTGCTTCCCAGCAGAGCCTGCCTCCGCTTCTCCGAGCACCAGACAGAATGCCACAAGGGCAGGGGCTAAGCAAATTTGGCGGGCGAGGGAGTGGGGAAGGGCAAGGAACGAGCAACGAGGGGCGAGGGGCGGGAGTGTTGGAGTCGCTGGCTGACCGGTTTGGGGGCAATTTCAGCAGGTTAGGGGAAGGCCAGCCGCGGCTGCGAGATGGGCGAGGGGAGACTGTGATCGGAGTTGCCGCCTAAGGGGACTGGCCGGCTGGGGCTCAAGGGGCCGAGGGGCACACTGACAGGGCTCAGGTGCTGCGCTCGCTTATGCAACACACCGAACAGCGGGCCTCATAACGTCTTTTGAAACCACGCCAGTCGGCTCGGTGATTGCAGCGTTGTCCGGTGGCCAAAGGGCCAGTTGGGAGACGGCAGTGCTGACCGAGAGGCTGGTGGTGCGTGAATGGTTATTTCTTTGAACCCCGTTCCTTTGAAAGCGATTTGCCATATGGCAAATCGACCCGTTCACGAAATTCGTCTCGGTCAAGTGAAAGCTGCCATCTGGCGGAATGAAACAGACTCGGGATTCCGCTACAGCGTCGCTTTGGTCCGCATTTTCCGCACTGACAACGGCTGGGAAGGGCCTGCGTCTGGGCCATGGACATGCTGGCGGCGCGCTCCAATGCTCCGGTCAGGTCCATCAGAACACTCGGTCGCATGTCCCCGGCCAAACGCGTCCGGCGAACCGCAATTGCGGACCACCGTTCTTTCGCCCGTTCCACCACCGGTTTCGGTGTTCCCAGCTGTCGGTATTTACTGGCCAGCAGGATGCCGGTGGAGCGTGTTCGTCTTCCCCTGCGACTCGCGGGGTCTCTCGCCCCCATGAATGCCTGACACAGCAAGGCACACCGCAGCACGGTGAACGTTTTGCGTTAAGCAGCGAAAAATACTCCGGTTAGTACCACAGGGGATCGCTTGGACCGCTGAATAAAGAGGCTGACAAAGGCTAACGACAATGTCCCGTAAGGAAACACTGAACCCGTTCGCTGCTGCCAGGCACGAATACGTCCGTGTACGACCTGCAACGGCGGCAGCCACTGGAAATGCCTTGTACGTTGAAACTATCAGTCGTCGCAGCTGGATTCTGGCAACTGCGCTCGGTACTGCACTCGGTGGAGGCCTGTTCTATCCGGTCGCCTTTTTCATCGGTGCTCCGCTTGCCGCTGCAGTGGCCCTTCCGATCGTCGCTTCAATATCCTGCCTGATCCGCTCTGGAATTCCAAACTCGGAAAGTCGGCTTCGTCGAGTCATGTACTCTGTAATGTGCGGCGCAGTCACCGGGCTGTTTTGCGTGTTCGTGGTCACCGGCACATCCCTGACCTCCGACATTGTGACTCTGATGCTGCCGTACATCCTGGCGGCCATTTTGGGGGGAACCTGTGCCGGCACCAGCTCGTGTCTGTTTGGCTCCTGTTTCCGATTGAGGAAACTCGCGTCCCTCGAATGCCCGCCGCTGGATTTCCCGGAAACGAATATGATTGGTTGGTCTTGCCGAAGGTTCTGTTGGAATCAAGGCATTTGAAAAGAAAGAGAAGTCATGAAAACGACAAACTCCGCAAACCCATTTGATGTGATCCCCAGCGACATCGTGACCATTCGGCACAATCCGCGTCTGGTGTCCTGGATGCTGTCGGTATGGCTCGGTACCGTCGCCGGCGGAGGTGTGTTTGGGGCCCTCGTTGCCTTTCAGTCACCACCGGCGATTCCTCTGTTTCTTGTGATTGGTTGCGTTTGGGCTGCCGTGGGCAGCATTCCCAGTATGCTCGTCGCAGCAGCGCTGGGGTTTGCACTTCGCTCATTCATGTCAAACAGCAGTCTGCGCATCGTTCTGGGTGCGTTGTGCGGCTTTTCCGCAGGCGTCGTCAGCGCGTTGGCTTTCGGCCCGATGGCGATTGTTGCGGGAGTCATTGGGGCCTCCGGTGCTGTCGCCGGTGTGGTGATCAGCGAAAGCCGCATGAGTCGATCACAGGACGCCGTCTGCGCCTGACGATTTGTCCAGTTTCCCACCGTGGACAGCTGACCTTGAGGCCGAATGAGCGTCACTGGTTTGGTGTACAGAGCTCCGGGCAAAATCGATTGTCGTCAAACGCTGTGCTGCAACGCACTGTGGTGGCGTTTCCAGTGTGCGGGAGAAGCTGGTGGAGTCTCCGTCCGTGGCAGCCGCGTGTCTCGGGTGCCGGCTCAAGCTCGATGAATTCTGACAATCATGTCGGATTCGCGCGGACACTGCCGAGATCTGCACACCAACCGGGCAGGAGCTCGATGCCATAAATCCAGTCGATGCCCCGTCGTTCCCGCTGCTTTTAAGGCATTCAGCATGGCGTGGGACACAGCACTGTTGACGATGACTCGATCGCCTGCCGTGGCAAACAGATCGAGGAAAGTCAGGACGGATGAATCCTTGAAGATCAGCCGCAGCCTTTCCGAGCGGGCGGATGCGGCCATGGAGCAAGTCGCGCAAGGCGTGCTGGAGCTTGCAAGGCAGCGGTGATCAGGCTCGAGGACGCGGGGTTGCGTCTGTCCGCGATGATTGTCGGACTGGAGCCTGGCGGTGAGGTGACGATCGTCGTGGGCGGAGAGCCGATCGCCCACCTGCGGCGTGCCGCGCGAACGTCCTCGACCTGTCAGTCGGGGACAGCCGAGGCCTGGCAACACGGGATGGCACCCGAGTTCCATGCATCCGTTGAAGATTCGGGAGTCCATGGAATGAAGGTTCTCCCCGATAACTCCGCTAATCTTCGACCGGTGCGGCGCCGGTTTGTGCCAGGTGCCACGCTGGCCGCGCGGGCAAGTGCCGTTACGGGGGAATTGACATCCACTGCAGGCCTTTACCGCTTTTTGCGGCGATGGAGAGAACTTCAACGCCATTGGGCGTGAGCCCGTCGGGACGCAGGAAGGACAGGCGCATAAAAAAACAGCCGCCGGGATCCATAGAAGAATCACGGCGGCTGTTGAGTTTGCACCCGTCAGGGGTCGAACCTGAAACCTTCGGTTCCGAAGACCGACGCTCTATCCAATTGAGCTACGGGTGCTGGCACTGACTGCTGGCGGTAGTGTAGTGACTTTCAAGACTCTCGCAACCGTAACCTGTTTGGGTTGCAGATTGAGGAATTTTGCTGCTGTCGTCGCCCAATTGACGGCTGTCAGATGGTCTGAATCACTGGCAATCACCGCCATATCGCCTGATGCCAGGTTCTATGGCTGCCCCGGAGTCCCGGGGAACCCTGGGCCACCGGGTTGAAGCTGCGGTGCAAATAACTGGGGATTCTGCTGAATTGTCTTCAGCATCTCGCCCGACAGGGTGGCCCGCAAAGTTAACACGGTGTCGCGGCCGGAACTGGAGAGACTTGAGACCGTCTGTTGCAACCCGCTCTGCAATTCCTGGGGCGCACTGCCCAGCAGAAGGGGTGCCATCTGCTGCACCAGCCCAAGGCCTTCTGTCAGGGCTTTATTCGCTTCCGTAGTGGCTTCCGGCTCAGTCAGGTTCAGAGAAACTGTGAGGTCCATGTCCGCAGCCATGTCCACAATCACTGCCACCCCCGAGATTTTGCCCTTAATAGCACTGAGAATTGCAGCGACCTGGGGAGGTGCTGTTGGAGGAGCATCCGGGATACTGCCGCTCATTCCCGCCAGCAGCGGTGTTGAAAATGCGACGGCGAACTGGCTGGAACCGGGAATGAAACTGAAGTTTTTACGGACCTTTTCACCGGGCCCTTCGCTGAGGGCTGTTTTCATGGATGCTTCAGTGCCCGCGATCACGGTTCTGGCATCCACGGCATGCACGGCAATCGCCGGCTGTCCGGCTTCCGGAGGCTGAATAACATAAAATGTCTTATCACCAGCCGTACTTTCAGTTCCGCCTGCTCCCGTTGCAAGTGCTTTGACATCGATGTCCTTCGCGAGTCGAACCACGGCAATAGCATCGCTCTTCATCAGCTGGGCCGTCAGCTGCTGTGGGTCCGGTGGTGCTCCGGCCGTTGCCTGAGTAATCAGAGGCAGCAAACTGATGACGACATTTCCCACTCCGATGGCCACAGATTCCACGTCGGTGGATTCAAGTCCCAGCATCTGCAATCCCGGTACTGCAGCCTGCGAGGCTGACTGTGCCTGCGGCATGGATTTTGAAAGTGGGCTGTTTTCCATTTCCGCGGGGCGAAGGTAGATCAGCACTTCCATGCCAGTCGGCAACCACGACAAATCCATCGAACCGGTTGCGGAATCGCGGACACCGTTTGCGGAACCGCGGCCACTGGCTGCCGACGGTGTCGCGACGGCACCACCAAGGAACGGATTTGAACTTGCCTTTTTCTCCGGCATCGCGGGCTTTTCCGGAGTCACGACAGCAACTTCGGGTTCTGAAGGTGTCGGCTGATCTTTCGCAGCAATCGCCGCTGCGTTTGCAGCCGCTTTCTGCTCGCGCTGCGCCTGCAATTCGCGATTGGCAACAATCTCGGCAACCGCGGCCTGTCGCCTTGCGTCCACCTGAGACTTTGCAACTTCCGCCGCCTGGGCCGCCGCGGCATTGGATTCTGCAAGGAGCTGATCTTCTGTCAGCATCGCTCGACGACGAATTTCCCGGTGCATATCGCTGCGTGACAACATCTGGTCACCGGCCTGAATGGCCGTCTGTTCTTCCACAAGCTGGCGCACACGACCATCTACGCCGCTGAGCATCTCATTCACACGCTGCACATCCTGAGTTGTCGTTTCCCGCTTTAACCCTTCAGAAAATGCCGCCCGGGCCTGTTCGGGTTGATTCAGTTCGGACAGCACAACTCCCTGAAGATAGAAGTAACGTGGATCATTACCCCTTGATGTCAATTGGTTGAGTCTTTCAAGAGACTGCTGCAGATCACCTAAGCGTCGCAGTTCCAGCGCATCGCGAAACACAACTTTGAGCTTTTCTCCGACAGGATCCGCTTTCAGATCCGCTCTCGCTTCTAAACGATAATGTTCAATCTGAGCTCGCAAAGGCCCCTGGATCTGTTCCAGTGCCGTGTTGACCAGCCGCGTATTGCCGGTAGCCGCTTCGAGCCGCGCGCCCTTACGAAAATCATCCTCGGATGGCCGGTTGAGCTGCGTGGCGAGAATGCCGCGGTAGAAGTAAACCCGAGGATCATTACTGCGGGCATCAACCAGTTCGGACAGCGCGGACAATGCCCCGGCCGGGTCGCCGTTACGCCACGTCTCCAGAGCTGCCGAGAACTTGTCCTGCCCCATGACAGCGGAACAGGTCACGCTCACTGCCAGCAGGAAACCACCTAAACGCAATACGCCCGTTGACATCTGATAATCTCCCGGACAGACACTGTTCCTGATCTCCGCCACGCCACAGGTCACGAGACGCGGACGCAACATGGCGCAGGAACTGCCCTATATCTCACAGATTTATCACATCTCCGGCAATTTGTGTTTCCCAAATTTTGCAATTTCTCTGGCGGATTCCAGAAAGTTGTCAGCACTCCCACAAACGATGACCCGCAAAACAACTCAGCCCATTCAACCCAGTCAACCCATGGCCCCGGTTTCGGTGTCTTCCTGCAGAAAAGAATTTATTTCAGATTTCGTACAAAAAAATTCAGAAATTCTGCGATGCGCTGGACTTCGCCGCTGACATGGGACCGCCGACATCCAACTGTACAGAAGATCAGAAACAAAATACTGAAGGGATCCATCAAATCATCAGACACAAAGTCTGGGAGGTCTGCGATGTCGTGTTTTGTCGGGTTTCCCCGGACTTTTGCATCAATACAGGAAAGATAACCCTATCGTCACAAATACACAAAATGGGTAGCATATGCCCGAGAGTTTGGTTTTTCCTGTGGCCCCGAACTGGCATCGTAGAGTACGTTTCCGGCGGTGATTAGCGGCGTGTGTTTCGTCAACACAGGGAAAACGTGTTGTCGTCATCATTTGGAAGGCATTGGAACACGCCGGTGTTCTGGTGAAATTCGGATCAGGATCCTGAGGTTAACAAGAATCACCTGTATTTCAGGCTCTGGCAAAGTCCCCGCGACGGTTTCCGCAGCCATCGCCTCGGAAATCACGCGATGTAAGTTCTTTCGTTCTTTGGTGTTGGTTTACCAGTGCGAGAGGATCCTGGCGAGTGAATGACAAATTGAAGAGGATCCGGAAGGTTCCGGAATACCAGACGAGGAATCGGGCGTGCCTGTTACGGTTACTCCCAACACGGTTTCGGATATCAGATATGCAGAATAGACAGATGGGACTTCTGCAGGCAGCTTTTCTCACTGTATTGCTGGTCACCAATTCCGATGCGATGGGAATTGAGGAGACCGCATATTCCGGTGGCGTGGTCGCGGCGGACCATCCGGCAGCCAGTCAGGCAGGGGCCTTGATTATGGAGCGTGGTGGTAACGTGGTTGATGCCGCGGTGGCCACGTCGTTTGCCCTGGCCGTAGTCAGGCC
>CAIQIE010000041.1 GCA_903871805.1 uncultured Planctomycetaceae bacterium
CGGTTTACGAATTCTTCCGCGAAGTTGCGAAACTCGGTGGCTTCCTCGCTCGAAAACACGACGGCGAACCCGGATGGCAATCGATCTGGACTGGCTACAAAAAACTGCATGGACGGATCGAGGGTATGAAACTAGTGATGTCCTAAGGTCTGATTTCGTGGGTAATGACAAGGCCGTGAGGCCCCGGAAGATAATTTTATGGTGAAAAGGCCCGGAGGGCCGACACATCAATCCCAGACATATCTCGGATCGAATTCAATCTCATGTTTTTGCAACAGGTCAATGTACTCATCTTCAAAGGTCTGGTGCGAGTGATGATGCATCTGGTTTGTGATATACGCAACGACCCTGTTCTTCTGTGACGTGCTGACGGTAAACGCGCCAAACCCATCCTGCCATCCGAACTTTCGCAGCAGTTCGCTCGTATCATTCAAATGTTTGCTGGTGTTGCTTTTGAGGGTCCCAACGAAATCCGACACAGCCAGTTTCGCAGGGATCCGAACAAGCAGATGAACATGGTCATAGTATCCACCAATCTGAATCGCAAAACCTCCTTGATTCTTCGCGATGCCCGCCATGTAGCCGAAAACGCTTTCGCGAAAGCCGTCAGTCAACCATCGCTGACGGTTTTTTGTGCTAAAGACAATGTGATAGAGCAATTGTTGATGCGTGCTCATGGCTGTCCTGCTGCAGTGTTATGTCGGCCCTCCGGGCCTTTGTTTCATGCTGAACAGTATACCGGGGCCTCACGGCCCCGGCAGTGGTTGTGTCTGCCCTCCGGGCATGTGATAATGCGAGGGATCTCAAATGGCGTTTCCCGGCTGCCGAGGTACCTCGGTGACCGAATGATAATCCCACTTCAACGGCGTCGAAGCTGCATCCGCCAGATCTCCGCCGAGCGACCCGCCCCAACCTGGTTCCGCATCTTCATGCAGAATCAAAGGCTTGCTCGCACCTTTGACCTTCGACGACATTGCATCCAGAATCATCTTCTCGACGGTGTTGGATGCATTGAAGCTCATTTCGTGGTCGCTTCCATGATTGACGATTGAAGGTCGTTGATTCGCGACACATGCACCGCGAGACTGCGTTCAGTGCTGCAGACTCTCTCGTATTCCGCGATAATTACTTTTTGCTCGTGCTTCGACGGTATTGGCATTTGCAATCGTGCGAATCGATCTGCACCAAGATGGGCGATGGATGTGGTCTGGCTGGAGATCTTTGCAAAGACTCCGGTGTGGAAACAATGCTGGAAGAAAGCAAAAGCATACTCTGTCAGTACTTCACTTCCGGCGCGATATCGAATGAGTGTATTCTGAAAACAGCAGTCCGGCAGCAATCCGTCGTATACAGCACAGCGTCCGACTAACTCTCGGCTCTGTCCCTCATTCAACAAGATGTCCCCCTTCTTCAAGCAATACGTCTCGAAATCTCTATCATCAAAATCCATTTCGAGCACATCGCTATAGTCGAGGAAGCCGTCAAATACGTTCGCAACTCGAAGATAGGGCTTTGTGAATGTCCCCGATTGGTACTTCGGAGCACGTTGTCGTCCCAATTGAACGTAACCACTTTCCCGAATGCTCATCAGCGCAAACGAATGGTTCGAAAATACATCGTGCATCTTTGCTTCGCGCAGCACATCTGCCGCAGTCAAACACCGTTGATATGTCTGCTTGGTGCCGTCTAACTTCCAGAGAGTTTCCGCGATGCGGCGTTGCTGGTCGAGCGGCGGGAGGTCGAACTCCTCCAGTTTCAGCGTAGTCCAGTTGATGGTCGGTGACAATGAGCCCACAGAAATCTCGACAGCTCGATTCATGAACCGGTCGCTCATCATCAGAAACGGCAGGAACTCCGGCAAAACCAGTTCCGGTTTCGCACGCACAACCATCGCGTGAGCCGAACAGATTCCTTCGAACTCGGCCACAGCCAGTTTCCGCTGATACGCTCGACGACGCCCAAAGATGATGTCACCTTTGCGAAACCGCAATTATGTCCCGGTCACATCGCTGCCTTTCCCCCAGCGTCGAATGTGCAGACACTGCGGATCAAGATGCTCCAGCCCAACATAGATCTCCTCCTGAGCATCCTTCGGCTCAGCCCGTACCCCAATGCTCTCCGCAAAATCCCCAAACCCCGTCCGCCGCCACCCCGTCCGATCAAACAACGGCAACGAGGCCCAGTTGGCATTCGGAACAAGTTCCTGAAGACTCTTGATTGCATTCATGACGACGCCCTCGCCTGGACAAGTTCGCCGATCGGCGTCAGTTGATAACGCTGTTTACTGCTGGTGGGTTTGTCCGGTTGGCTCATCGCAATGACTCCAGTGGCCAAAGCCGGGAGGAGATAGGCCTTGCGGAAATGTTCGTCGTCCTTCAACGACATTGCTTCCTGCAGTTCCCGTCGCAACATTGCTCCTTTCAGGTTCCGCAGTAGCCGCAACACTTCCGGGGTAACTTCCGGGGTGACTTCCGGGGTAACTTCCCCGGTGACTTCGGGGGCGAAGAAGGTCAGCGTGACGCCGTGGCTGTCGTCAGACTGCCATTTCGGTGCGGAAAGACCGTTCTTTTCGCATTCCTGGACCATCAGGACGCTTCCCCGGCCCGCCTTCTCCATCAGGCCTCGCAGGTACAACACGTGAGCAATATCCGGGTTCCGCAGCACCGACAACTGGCCGCGGCCCAGAGTCTCAGCAGTCACCCCTGGCGGCAGGCTGCCGGAATTCCAGATCTCCAGCCGTCGCGGGAACACATGGATTGCTATGCCTCCTGATGCACTGGAATAGTCACGATGGGCAAACGCGTTGATCAAGGCCTCACGAACCGCCGCTTCCGGATACTCCGGCGAGTCCTGACGGACCAGATTGCCCTTAATGAACCGCGAGACCGTGCGCGTGTTGCGGACAATAAAGCTGTAGGCCTGTTCAAACAGCGTCATCGCCGGACCTTCGAATGACTTCATGTCGGCAAACTTGTCGCCCGCTTTGTCGGTGTTGTAGCTGAACGCCCGCACGCGAGTTTGTGGCAATCGCATGGCCGGATTCCTGGTGAACAGGACATCCCCGGCGTTCGTCATACGTCCATACCGTGCAACCGACAAATCCTCCAGCGTTCGCACCACGTCATTTGTATTATTGAACCAGGCTCGTCCAGTTCGCTCAGCATCCTTCACAGTCCGTCGAACTTCTTCGATGTCCAGATCCGTTTCGAGTTCGCCCTGTGAGTTGCGTCGTTCCCACCGGATCGGCTCACTGTTGGAAGCGAGCACCATTTCGCGAATGACTTCACTGCTGGCGACCTGAGTAGCCTCACCACTTCGAATGTAAAAGATGTTTTTGAATGAGTAGGGAACATCTCGTCCCTTTGGCACTTCAATGATCACGACCTGAGATCCGTTCAGCTCCTGTCGCTGCACAGAGACCAGGGATGATGGTGACAACAGTTCGTGCAACTTCTGTTCGAATGCCAGCAACTGTGCGTCAGAGATATCCACGCCGACAATTTCACCGTCGTCTGCCACTCCACAGACGATGTAGCCACCCGAGGAATTCAGGAAGCCGCAGACATTCTTTCCAATCGCATCGGCTGATTTCAGGCTTGTCTTAAATTCCACCTGACTGCTTTCACCGAGGCGAAGCAGTTGCAGTATCTTCTCTGGAGTCATCGGTCTGCCTGCCCTTCCAACAGAGAAGTTCCATTTCTGAAATGCTCGTCTACGAATGCCAGAACTTCCTGATAGCGAAAGAACTGAGACAGAATGTAGCGTCCCGCATCGTCTGCCGAGTGAATCTTCTGCACCCAGTTGCCAAAACGTTCGGCCAGCGGCAGACGGTCGAATGTTGCTTCTTCGTACATATCGATCAGTCGCATGTCTTCCAGGACATCGGACCGCTTTAGCGTCAGCGATTTGCGTCCCTCAATGCCTTCATGACCCAGTTTTGCAAACAACGTTCGAGCGGTCAGGATATTCTCATGGGCCAAAAGCCAGCGAGGCTTTTTCAGCTCAATCGCGAGACGAAGTTCCTGATGCGCAATGGAAAGCGAAGCTGGATCCCCTTTATCAACTCCGGTGCCATAACGAGTTCCGATGATTCCCAGAAAGATATCCGATCGCCGAACGCCTTCCAGGCAATTCTCAAACGCCGACCGATGCGACGACACCGGCAGTGTGCCTTTGTGCGACATCCAGACTTCATAGCCGAAATTCGTCAACATGCCATGAATTCGATCCAGCACATCTTCGCTGCCGTACACGGTTGACGAAACCATCACGGTGAGCTTCTTTGCTTTGGCTTTGCTCATCGGGAAACTCCATCAAGAAGCTTGCCGAGAGCACTCCGGACATCTGCGGAACTCGTCAGCCACGCTGAAAGCGCCTCGGGAAGTGCAGTCGCCTGAGAAGCGGCATTTTCGTCACTGGTCTGAGTCGTTTCGGTGGAAACGTAGAGCGGAATGCTGAGGTTTCCGTCTTTCTCCAGGATCGCTTTGTTCGTCACGACCTTTGCAAAGCCGTCAACATCCTTGAACTTTTCGTAAGTCTTCACGATGCGTTCGATGTGGTCGTCTGTCAGGAAGCTTTGAGCCCGCTCGCGAGTCACTTCGCCGACTGCATTGATCAACAGAACTTTGTTCTTTCGAGCTTTGGGCTTGTTCGCGCGGCAAATGACGACACAGGCTTCCATCGGCGAGTTGTAGAACAGATTCGGTCCGAGGCCGAGCACACATTCGATGACGTCTGCTTCGATCATCTTCCGACGCATCTCGGCTTCTTCCTGCCGGAACAGAACGCCATGCGGGAAAAGTATCGCACAACGTCCGTTCTTCGGTGTCAAGCTGCACTGGATGTGCTGCCAGAACGCATAGTCAGCTCGCCCCTGCGGCGGAGTACCGTACAAATTGCGGCCCCACGGATCAGCAGCGAACGCATCCCGGTCCCACTGCTTGATGGAATACGGTGGATTTGCGAGGACGACATCGAATTGCTGCAGTTGATCTCCCGCAACCAGCTTCGGTTCGGCCAGCGTGTCACCGCGTTCAATTCGAAAATCCTCAATGCCATGCAGGAAGCAATTCATGCGAGCGATGGAAGATGTCATCAGGTTCCGCTCCTGACCGTACAACTTCACATTTCGCCATTCCTTTTTCTGTTTCCGCAGATGCGTGACACATGACAACAGCATTCCACCCGAACCACAAGTCGGATCGTAAACGGATTCACCCGGCTGCACGTCCAGCATCTCAGTCATCAGATGAACGACGGTTCGGTTCGTGTAGAACTCAGCAGCGGTGTGCCCCGAATCATCGGCGAACTTCTTAATCAGGTATTCGTATCCCTGACCGAGTTCATCTTCCGGCAAGTTGGCTACAGTGAGTTCCAGCGTTGAGAAGTGTTCAACCAGGTCACGCAGCATCGCATCCGAAAGCCGGTCCTTATTTGTCCACTGAGCGTCCCCAAAGATTCCGTACAGCTTGTCCGGATTTGCCGTTTCAATAGATCGCATCGCGGACTGCAACGCTGCCCCAACGTTCTTTGCCGCCTCTCGCACATTCTTCCAGTGAGCCGCTTCGGGAATCTGAAACCGATGATTCTCCGGATAGGCAGCGAACTCTTCATCGCCACCAGATTCCTTCAGAGCGGCCGCAGTCTCCTCATCGAAGACATCGCACAGCCGCTTGAAGAACAACAGCGGAAATATGAACTGCTTGTAGTCCCCCGCATCAATCGTCCCGCGCAGCAGAACGGCTGCGCCCCAGAGGTAGGATTCGAGTTGTTGTTGTGTGATACGTTGTGTCATTGAAGCAACCCTTCCCGTTTCAGGATCGCAATCAGTCGATCTTCTGCCTCAAATGCTGCCGTCGCACTTTTTTTCAGACGGTCCATCGCCTCGTCGACAGTAAGAACTTCCTGTTCGACCTTTGGTTCAACATATCGTGGAATGTTCAGGTTATTGTCGTTCGCTGCGATGTCCTCCAGCGTCACGATTCGTGCGACGCCATCGACATCCTTGTAATCGCGATACCACTGATAAATGCGGTCGACATGTTCCGGCAGAAGTTCGTTCTGGGCTCGACCAGTCTTGAACTCTTTCGAGGCATCAAGGATCAGCACTTTCTTCTTTCGGTCTTTGGCCTTCCGCTGCCGGAAGACAAGGATGCAGGCGGCCAAACCGGTGCCGTAGAACAGATTCGGTCCGAGCCCGATCACGGCATCGAGCAGATCCATGCCGAGGATCTTCTCACGAATCTCGCCTTCTTTTCCCATGCGGAACAAGGCCCCGTGCGGCAAAACGACGGCCATGCGACCGGACTTCGCCGCCATCGACTTGATCATGTGCTGAACCCACGCATAGTCGCCGCTCTTGCCCGGCGGCATTCCTGCAAAATTTCGGCCCCACGGATCGCTGGTCCAGACTTCGTCGCCCCATTTCTCCAGTGAGAACGGAGGATTCGCAATCACGCAGTCGAACGTTGCCAGTTCATCCCCGGAGAAGAACGCCGGATTGCGAAGCGTGTCGCCTCGTACCACATGAAAGTCTGATGCTCCGTGCAGAAATAGATTCATGCGAGCAATCGCGGACGTGGTCAGGTTCTTTTCCTGAGCGAACAATTTGCCCCATAGCGTGCGGTCGTCGCCATGGTTCTCTTTCACGTGCTGAATGGCTTCCAGCAACATGCCGCCAGTCCCGCAAGCCGGATCGTAGATCGATTCCCCTTCCTTCGGGTCCAGAATGTTGACCATCAACTGGACAACGGAACGCGGGGTATAGAACTCACCGGCCTTCTTGTTGGTCGCGTCGGCGAATTTCTTGATCAGGTATTCATAAGACTGACCGAGAATGTCGTCCTGAGCCGCCTGATTGCCGAGATTGATCTTCGAAAAGTGTTCGATCAAATCCCGGAGCAACTTGTCCGGCAGACGCTCTTTGTTCGTCCATGCAGCATCGCCGAAGATACCATACAACGTTTCCGGGTTGGCCTTCTCGATTCCACGCATCGCCTGTTGCAGGGCCTGACCAACGTTCGTGGCAACCGTGCGTACGTCTTCCCAGTGACAATCCTGTGGAATCTGAAAGCGATAGTTTTGCGGAAACAGCGCGTACTCTTCGTCCCCCTCGGATTCGCTCAGTGCCGCCTGATATTCCTCATCATGCACATCCGAGATCCGCTTGAAGAACAGCAGCGGAAACACGTAGGTTTTGAAATCCGCAGCGTCCACCGGCCCACGCAGAATGTTGGCCGCCTCCCAGAGATGCAATTCCAGCTGGGACAGTGTGACGCCCAGCGCGACCGTCGAGACCTGTTGTTCGGACGTGGGCCCAGCGAAAGGCAACTGCCTTGCTGCAACGGCGGACGAGGATTTCAACGTTCTTTTCTTTGCCATGCTTTGTGCTATTTCAGCCGCAATGCCTTCGATTCTTTCGCCAGCCCGACACGCTCATTGCCTTTCCCGTTGGCAATTCCTGCCAATAGGGCGTTTCCCTGGATTCCCCATGGGCAATGATGTTACCAAAGTCCTGATGCCAGGCAACCCCCTTTCCGGAATTCCAGATGGGCAATACCAGCTCAGAATCGCAACAGATCGGCCCTCTGCAACTTGGCGTTATCGCCGCCGATGAGTCGTCCCTGTCGCAGGTCTTGTCGCATGCAGCGCAAGAGAGGAATCACATGCACAATCCCACCATCAGACCGCAGGGGCCAGCATGCAGTGCTCTCACACTGCGATCTCACACACTCCGCCATCCGCGTCACCGGTGCCAGCCACCTGAAGGTACCTCGTCCACTTTGCGATAGGAGCGGAGCGTCGCGAGCTGTCCAGTGTCATTGTGCCAGCTGTCCGACTCACCGGAGGTCTTGCGGCCTTCCGCTTTTGTGCACACACTCCGTAGCAAACGTTGCTGCGGTGGACTTGGCAACCGATTTACGCAGCTGACGGTTCTGCTGCCAGCAGTGCCAGACCGTGAAGGGCCAGACTGTCGACAAATAAGGCATTCGGCAGATGGTCCGCCAACTGGCGCCCACCGCCGCCGGTGACCAGGAGTTCTGCCGGCTGTGGCTGGTGAAATAAGGTCTCTGCGGAATGCTGCAGCCGCGTGGCTATTTCTCGCACGGCTCCCAGTTGTCCCACAAACAGCCCCGCCAGCATCGCTTCTTCCGTGTTTCTTCCGGGCAACACCGGAAGATCCACTCGGGATTCATCCACATTCAACAGCGGCAGCCGCGCTGTGTAATCATGCATGGCCCGGGCCGACAATCGCAGGCCCGGAAGAATACTGCCCCCGCGGAAGATGCCATCCCCGGTCACAAGATCAACGGTAGTGGCTGTACCCGAATCCACCACGATGACGGGCCTGTCGGATTTCCGCAGCTGCACGGCAGCATAGGCGTTCAGCAGCCGGTCAATGCCCACACGATCGGGGTAGTCCACGTCCGCACGCACCGGGATCTGCAGATTACTGGTGATCACTCGCAGCAACTGTCTTTGCAGGGGCCACCGACGCGTCAGCTCGTCACGCAGGTCCGGGTCACTTCCGGCCACCATCACGACAGGCGGGTTGTGATGCACACAGTCGTTCCACCATTGCAGCAACGAATCACACAAATCAGCGGTGTCGTTGAGAACACACGCATCAATTCTGACAGCCTCCGCACCACCATCGGATGTGACGTCAAAGATGCCAAACTTCGCCCGTGTATTTCCAATGTCCACAGCCGCAATATACATGACAGATTACGCACTTAGCAAAAAACTTGAATCAGGCAGTCAGCGGCCAGTTGGTCTTTGGGAAACCATTCCCAACCTGCGTCCACTACTTTTTCTCATTGGCTCGCTGAGCAGACCGCGCGATCCATTTGTCAGGCTCTTCTTCAAAGGCCGCTCTGCAGCCTGAGCAGCAAACCCAGTACGAACGCCCCTTCCATGTGAGTTCCATAGTGCCCAGGCCCTCGGAAATTATGCAGGCTTTCTCCGCGTAGTCGGTATCGCTCAGTGCAAATGAGGTCCCGTCGCGTTGTGTCGAGACGGTATCGTATCTGGCGAAGGCGGCAGTCCCCCGACGTTTTCCCACTTCCAGCAGATAACGGTTGTTCTCCTGCTGAGAAATCGCGAGCTGCCACTGCTCGCCATCCTGACCGGTGCGTTCTTCATTCAGCACCAGCCGAAAGACGCGGTGCTGCTTATCATCACTTCCCGTAATCTCGTGGGGGGCTTCAGAGTAATCTCCGGAAAAACGACGCTCCTTGTCTTCGCTGTCCGTTGCCAGCAGGATAAAACGCTCCAGCTTCGTGTCCCACGTCAGTCTTCCTGCTTTCACGTAGGGACTTTTGTCCGACCGAATTATCAGAGCCGGCTGCGCCGGATCTGTACGGAGGTCCCAAACCCACTCATGACTGTCGACGGCCTTGAAGTTCTGAAACTCACGTCGCGTGGTGCCTCGCCACTGCCCCAGCAGAACCTGCAGCGGCTGCAGATGGCTGATGACCAGACGCACCTGCTGGTCTACCCCGGCATCGGCGCCGGCCTTCCCGGAACTTTCGCCTTGCTCAGACGCCCGCGCATTCAGTCGCAGCGGTTTGAATTTGACGGGCTTTTCGGTTTCGGCAGCATTTACTGCGCTGCTGGTGTTTGCGCGGCTCCCGGCCGTAACACCCGAATTAGCCGAACTGTCCGCTTTGGTCGCCTGTTGGCTGGCTACCGGAGCCGGTGTGTCGGAACATCCCGTGATCAACAGACCACAGACGACAAGCCATCCGGGAACTCGCCGAAATATTCCGGCGAGGTAATGCGTCGCGGCGGTCGCCTCGCTACCAGGTAGCATTCGGGCCATCGTACTGGCAGTTTGCAGAAACTTGTGCAATCGATTCATGACACACAGACCTTTCTTCTCCGATGAGCACCGGCAGAAGCCCCTCGGTGCAGAACGCAGCACCGCAGCCACTTAACGCTGATAGATCGGTAGAAATCCTTTGTCCAGTTGCAACATAATGCAGTTCAGCGACGTGACATAGACACTGCCCACCTGCGCGTCCGACCAGCCTCCTCCGGACTGCATTTCACGAATCAGCTTATTGTCCAGTTCGGCCTTGTACCGCGCCCATTCTTCGCCGCCGGTGCGATAGGTGACCTGAGCGAAGTAGAAATGCATGTAGTGCCAGAAACCATTCCCTGAAGTCAGGTCTTTTTCCGGCCAGACATTGCGACGACAGAATTCCCGCATCCGCTGTGTCAGCTCGGTATCGTACTCGCCCGCATTAAACATCGCGGCCAGGGCCGCGGCAGTAATGGGCGCCCGAGCGCCACCGCCACGGATACTGTACTGCACGCCGCCTTCCTGAGTTGTACATTCCTGAATATACGTTTTTGCCCGCTCAATGATTTCTTTGGAAACCGGAATGCCCGCGTTGCGACATGCCCGCAGCCCCTGAACCTGAGTGATACAGGTCGAGCCCTCATCAAAATCATTGCCCTCCGCGGCTGACACGTAACCCCAGCCACCACGGCTGGTCTGTGCGTCTGCGCAGAATTGAACGGCACGCGTCAGTACGTCCCGAAGCTCCTCACGCCGCTGAACATCTTCCTCCTCACCGAAGACCTGACTGAGGAAAACCATGGAATAGCCATGTCCATACGTGTAGTGAAAGTCCTCCCGGTATCCAATCAGGCCGTTCGGTCGGCTCATCGACACCAGATAGTCCACCGCCAGCCGAATTTGCCGGGAATAACGCCCCGTGGTTGTCGTAGAGCCCTCGGCCAGCATCGCTGTCCCGGCCAGTGCTGTCATGGCCACCCGGTATTGCCCCTGATTGGCCTCCCAATACCCCTGACGTTTCTGCAGCGACGACAGGTAATCGAGGGACTGCCTGACCGTTCGATCAATCTCCTCGTCGGCGAAACACTGCCGTTCGGACAACCCCAGAACCAGGATCAGACTTAACGCCACACATGTTGTGATTCGTGATTGCCGCACTGCCGCTGTCCTTTGCCATGAAGCTCCCGAAGCTTGTCGCGAAGCCAGAATTCCACTGCTTAAACCACGGATCTCTGTCTCTGGGCCGGTCCATAAGGCTCTTCTTCTTTCGGGGCCGGCTTTCTTTCGCGGCCGGTTAAGGCCTGCCGTCCCCAACTGCCTGCCAGACAACGGGACCTGCAGTGTCCGCGATGCCGTCCCGTTTCGCAATTCAAATTCCAGCGAAACATGCTGACGAGACTGCGAAAAATCAAACAACCTTGCAGTCGCTTCCACGGCTTTCCGGTTGTATTCCAGGGCCACGCTACCTACCACATGATTTACTTAGGCCGTTTCATTTCGTCCCAACCACTGCCACCCATGCAGGCTCACTATCGCACCAGGACAAGTTCGCCCGGGCGATGCACTTGATGCGGAAGTACGTGCAGTGTTTGAGCAATACCACCCTTTGGGTAAGTGCTATCTTTCAAACGCCATCGTTGCCGTCATAATATGCAGGCCGTCAAACTCGATTAAGCCAACTCCCGGAAAGAGGCAGGCTTCAGTGTTCCGTTGATGCCGGTCATTGGCGGCGTCGCTTCCCGTTCCCCAGAGAGAAGAATTCCCTGACACAAAATGAAATTCCTTCGCGGCAAAAAGAAAATCCTGGCGGTCAGGAGCCGCAGCCTGGCCTTCAGCCTGACAGAGCCAATTCTCAATCGTTTCCGGACCGCCAGACTAGTTACCACTCCTCCCGGACAGGTGTTTTTGCGATGCCCTAGCTTATCCAGACCTCCTAAGTGTCTGGATTCCCCGAATTTTCTCGTTTCCGTAAGACGGAATGGCGAGTAGGTTCGTTGCTTGTTTGTGGGAATTTTTGATAATTGCGGCTGAGTGCTGGACCTTGAGGTGCATATAGCGCAGATTGTCCTTCAATAAAGTGTGCGTATCGGGCTGCGACAGTGCATCGAAAGTGAACTTCGTGTACTCTCATGTTCCGAGATCGTTTGGACGCTGGCAATGCGGAAGAATTTTTCTGCATCGCCAGTAGGGCCTCCTGCAGCCGATCGTCTCGGTACCGCCTTCAGAAATCTCGCACAATCACTGTTATGCTTCCACGGAAAGTTTTGACAACGGAGGATTCTCATGCAACGAAAAAGACGGGGTCTCAGAAAAACAGAAAAAAAAGCGCCCCCTCTGACTGAGTTTGAGCAGCCAAAGAAACGCAGAGCGTTTACTGTATTTCTTGTGGAAGATGATCAGGCAGTGCGGGCGTCCCTCGTGGAAGCTCTGCAGGAACAGAAGATTGTCGTACGGGACTACATGACCGCGATGGAATTCTATCGCGACTTCAGAGAGCCAGTCCCCGGGATTCTGATTCTGGACCTGCGATTGCCCGGCATGTCCGGTATGGAACTGCAGGAAAAACTCAATGATGATGGCTTTGAACTTCCCATCGTGATGATCTCTGGTCACGCCGATGTGCCAATGGCTGTCAGAGCCATGAAAAATGGTGCATTCGATTTCCTCTGCAAGCCGATTCGTGTCGAGGACCTCGTGCAGGCCGTGGGCCGCGCCTATGCGTTCTACTACGATGTCGACGGCGATGTCCTGGAAGACGAACTGGAAGAGACCGAAGAAAGCATCGCTCGCCTGACAGGCAGAGAACGCCAGGTGTTGGATCATGTCGTCGAAGGACTCTCCAGCCGTGAAATCGCCGCTGAACTCGGAGTCAGCACCAAGACCGTAGAAGCTCACAGAGCCCGAATTAATGACAAGATGCGAGCCGATAACGTGTCGCACCTGATCAGAATGTGCTTCGCTTACAACGAAGAACAAAAAGGCTGAACCTTTCAGCCCGTCCTCAGTTACAATCGAAAAACACCGCACAAGACTTGTGCGGTGTTTTTTTGTCACCACATGGTACACCAATTTCTGCCTGCCACACGCCTCCCAGCCATCCTGCCCAGTGCTCGGTCAACTCATGTGCCTCTGGAAGTTAATCTCTCCCCCAAAAACGAACAGGCCAATTCAAAAGGTAACACACAGCCTGCTCAATTCCGGCACACAGTTCCATCGAAGCGGATCCTTGCCCCCAATTCCCCGCGAAACATGCAGCACCGTTCGTCCCTCGGGAAACAGGCCCGCTGCAAACGTGACCCCATAGCGACTTGGACTGTACACAGGACCAATCACAGGCAGCACCACCTGACCTCCATGAGTATGCCCGGAAAGCATCAAGTCATAGCCCAGCCTTTTAGCAACAGGCAACTGGTCAGGACTGTGACTCAACAGGATCGTCAGGTCAAAACCGCTCTCCATCACCTGCGGTGGATGATCGCCCATCCATGGACGCTCAGTTCCCGCCAGCAAAACACGACGGTCGTCGAGTTCCAAAATCTCTGGTCTTTCCGCAACACAGCGCCAGCCACTGCCGCTTAACGCCAGCCGAATCTGGTGAAAGTCATAACGCCAATCATGATTTCCGAGGATAAAAAAGCAGGTCGCGTGCCTGGTCAGCGGCTCAAGGATCGCAATCGCTTCCGGCAACAGTGCCGTGTCATCAATCAGGTCGCCCGTGAAAGCAATGATGTCCACAGGATGTTCCAGTGCCTTCTGCACCAGAAATTCGTAATACGCCAGCCCCGGCGTCCCGGTAAAGTGCAGGTCACTCAAATGCAGAATCTGCAGCGTTCGCCTGGCAGTTTCCGGCCGCTGTCGCTGCGGTCGCAGTTCGATGCTCTTTGTGTTCACTTCCAAATGACAATACTGGTTCCATGGCCACTTCTGTGACAGTCCACCTGGTTTGCCAAGGATTTCCGCCTGAGGCCCGGGGATTATTCCTCGCACGGCATATACCCGGCGGCTGTCCACGTACTGAAACTGCCGACGACGGACCAGTTGCCAGCTCAAAACCTGCAGAAACAAAGGAATTGACCAGGCCATTGTGATCAACAACAACCAACGCAACGCGTCCGGCTGTGCCCCCAGGCTGCCCCCACGCAACAGGCTGGCTGAAGTTCGTTCTGTCCACAGGATCAAGGCTGGTGGCCAACCCAGAATCGCCGCATCATGAAACAGCCGAAACTTCCGCAGTATCCGGTGCGAAATCGGAAAGGAATGCGTCCGATTGACGGCGATCACCCAAAACTCCGCATTCCCCGCCAGACTCAACAGAACAATCAACCAACCCCAGAGGTACTGCAAGAGACTCTTCCCGATAAGATTGGAAATCAGACGATGCCAGCCTGCGACCATCATGCCTCAACAGGCCGCGGCAATCCCATGGCTGCTGTCGTTCAGCCCTTAAACTGATGTCGTACCGCCAGCAACAACGGAATAAATCGCGAAAAAGCTCGCGCCCGATGGCTGATCCGATGCTTAACCGCCGAACTCAGCATTCCAAACGTCTGGTGATACTCCGGAATCAGAAAGTACGGATCATAGCCAAATCCACCGGCACCCTCGGCGTCCGTCAGAATTCGTCCACGACACGTACCCTCACACGCCACCTGAACACAACCAGTCGGATCCGATAAGGCCACACTGCACAAATAACCCGCTCCGCGGCGCTGCACCGGAATGCCAGTCAACTCGCGCAACAGCTTCTCATTGTTCTTCTCGTCCGTCGCGTCGCAGCCACTGTACCGGGCAGAATAGATTCCCGGGGCGCCACCCAAAGCATCCACCATCAACCCGCTGTCTTCTCCTATCACCCACTGGTTCAAATGACGAGCGGTCTGCACAGCCTTCTTCGCGGCATTCTCTGCAAATGTCGCTCCGTCCTCCTCGACCTCCGGGACATTCGAAATGTCGGTGACCGGTATCACTGTAAAGCCATAGGGCGCAAGGATTTCCGAGACTTCTCGAGTCTTTTTTTTGTTGCGGCTGGCAAGAATGATCTGGGGCATAGTCGGCAAAATCCGGCTTGAACGGAACGAACGGCTGGCAGACACTACCCCCCATTCTACGCAAAAATGTCGCTTACCACACGTCCATGCACGTCGGTCAGCCGGAAGTCCCGGCCAGAATAGCGATAGGTAAGCTTCTCGTGGTCAATCCCCATCAGATGCAACATCGTCGCATGCAGATCATGGACGTGCACCTTGTTTTCCATCGCCGCAAATCCGAATTCATCGGTAGCACCATACACCATCCCACCACGAACTCCCCCGCCCGCCAGCCACACTGTAAATCCATGATTGTTGTGGTCCCGTCCCTTCGCGCCCTCTGAAACTGGCGTCCGTCCAAACTCGCCACCCCACAGAATCAGCGTGTCCTCAAATAACCCTCTCTCTTTCAGGTCTTTGATCAATGCCGCGATCGGCTGATCCACCGCCCGTGCCTTGTCCGCATGGCTCGCGATGTTCTCGTGATCATCCCACGGCTGACCATTGCCATAAAATACCTGCACCATGCGCACACCCCGTTCTACAAGGCGACGCGCGGCAAGACAACCGTTCGCAAACTCACCCTGACCGTAGGCGTCCCGCGTCGATTTCGTTTCCTGATTCAGATCAAACACTTCCTGAGCCTCTGTCTGCATCCGGAAGGCCATCTCCAGCGACTGAATCCGCGCCTCCAGCGGATTATCACTTCCCCCTCGACGCGCTAAATGCATTTCATTCATTCGCTTCATCAGATCCAGCTGCTCACGCTGGGCCGGTCGCGAAACCTGAGAATTATTGATGTCGCGGATCACGTTCTGCGGATTCATACTGGAGTTGTTGATCTGGGCTCCCTGAAAAATTCCGGGCAGAAATCGATTGCCCCACAATGCGGGTCCCACGACCGGCTTGCCGGGACATAACACCACGAACCCCGGAAGATTCTGGTTCTCTGTGCCCAATCCATACAGTAACCACGATCCCATCGAGGGACGCGTGGGCTGCGTCTCTCCACTGGTCATCATCAACAGCGATGGTTCATGATTCGGGATGTTGGTGTGCATTGACCGAATCACACACAGGTCGTCCACACAGCCGCTCAGGTGCGGAAAAATCTCACTCACCTCAATCCCGGACTGACCATGCTTCTTAAAACTGAATGGTGATTTCATCAGTCCACCCGTCTGCCGCTCTGTCTTCAGGTCTGCTCCCGGTGGACGCTGGCCGTCATACTTGTCCAAAGCCGGCTTCGGATCAAAGGTGTCCACCTGCGACGGGCCACCATTCATAAACAAGTGAATGATCCTCTTCGCCCGTGCAGGAAACATCGGCTGCTTCGGAGACAGTGGACCAGAGATCGTCGACGCCTGATCCGCCAGCAACCCCTGCTCCGATAAAATTCCCGCCAGCCCAAGAGTCCCAAGGCCCGTTCCCATCCGCTGCAGCAGCGTTCTACGGGAATATTCCATCGGCCATTGCACACTCGTTTGCGTCGCATTGATTTTCATACTGTGACCCTTGTTTCTGTGTTTGTCCCAATGTTCCGAATCACCCGGTGCTCGCTGGCCCCCTGTTCGACCCTTTTCAGCCACAGGACGCTTCACGATCACGGTCACCGGACGCCATTGCGTTCCGGCTGATCATCACAACCTCTGTTTTTGATCTGAAGGACGTTAATCCAGATACAGAAATTCATTGCTTCCCAGCAGCACCTGAGCATAACGCTCCCATCGATTCAGTGTCGTGCCCTGCTTCTCCTCTTCGCTGTCTTCCAGCTTCAGGTACGTCAACCCCAGCTGCAACTCCTCGTCCGTCTCCGGACGCCCATAGGCCAGCAAAAATGCCCGCCGAATTCGCTGCTCATCCCCCTCCGGAACCTCTCGGAATAATCGCGATGAAAAGGCCCGTGCCTGTTCCAGCATGAAGGCACTGTTGATCACAAACAACTGCTGCTGCGGAACCGTGGTTTCCGCACGCGTGGAACTGGTAATGTTGGCGTCCGGAAAGTCAAACAACCGCAGCATATTGTCCAGCTCATGCCGACTGATGAACGCATAGATCGTCCGCCGCGAATTTCCGGCATCAGACAGATTTGTCGATGGACCACGCATCGTCGAATCCAGTCGACCGGAGACCGCCAGCAAGGCATCACGCCACGCTTCCACATCCAGCCGCTGACGATTCATTCTCCACAAGTAACGATTGTCACCGTCGATGTTCATGTTGCTGTCCGTCCGCTCACTGCTCAGCTGATAGGTGGAGGACAGCATCAGTTCGCGATGCATCGCCTTGACAGACCAGCCCGTTTCCTGAAACCGCAGCGCCAGATAGTCCAGCAACTCTGGATGCGTCGGCGCTTCTCCCAGCTTTCCGAAGTTATCCGGAGTCGCCACGATGCCGCGTCCAAAATGGTGCTGCCAGATACGGTTCACCATGACTCGCGCTGCCAATGGATTTGCCGGTGACGCAATCGCCGCTGCCAACTCCCGACGCCCACTTCCCTGTTCAAATTTTACAGGTTCGTCGCCCGCCAGAACCTTGAGAAATCGCCGCGGTGCCACTTCACCCTGATTCGCAGGATTTCCCCGCAAAAACACCTTCATGTCGGCTGGATTTGCTTCGGCGATCACATGGGCCACTGGATACATTGCCGGGGCCGATTTTCGCAGCGACTCCAGTTCCTCACGCCTCGTCCGCAGCGATGAACGCTCCTCTTCAGACAAATACTGCTCCAGATCGGCCGCTTCAATCGCAAACAACCCCTTCTCACCAAATACCTGTGTCAGCAAATCCGGTGCTCCCACCTGGATGTCCGCAGGCGTCTCTGTGTACACCCGAAACTGAACGGCCGCTGACTCACCACAACCACCCTGATCCGAACCACTGTTGTCCAGGCCAACAAGGGATTTAAAACGAGTCGCCCCGGGAGGCAGGTCATACACGATCACGGACGTGGAATGCGTCCCAAGGCCAAACTCGTACTCCTTGCCGGCAATACGAATCCGACCGCCATTCACGTTGCGGTCAACGTTGACGCTGCCAAATGTGGAATTGGCCATCCGCCATTTCAGATCCGTCAGCTTCGTTTCGCCCTCGCCTGTCACCACCCATGGCTCAGCCCAGTCCGCATGGTCGCAACTTGCTCCGTTGCCGCCATCCGTCACGACCAGGTGCAACTCTTTTGCCCCGGTGATGTCCAGGTCCACCATTGCCGTCGGCTCGCGCTTCGTAATGATGGGGCTGGTATACCGCGCATTTCCCGGTGCAGCGTCCTGTCCGAGCGCTGCTTCTTCGGCCGCACTCAACTTGCCGTCCCGACGTCGCAGCAACCGATCCAGCAGTGTCTGAAAGTCGGCCGCCGCCGCAGCAACCTCCGCTGGTACCTCGGAACTCTTGTCACTCTCGATTACTTTTCCCTCATGCAACGCGACGGCCGCATTCCAGGCCTTCAATGACGCCGTCTTTGCCCGCTGTTCGGCAGACAAAAACTCGACCCAACGCGTCAGAAACTTCTCGTCCAGCTGCTCAGTCTTCGCAAACGCAGCCACCGTGTCGCTGCCCCCGGAACGTTTCAGAACTCCATATTTCCATGCGGCCGTCATGTAGCGACCGATCTCCACAACACGCGCTTCACGCAATCCCGGTGCTCTGCCGGTCACCGTTCCTTTGATCGACTCGTCGAGCTCCTTCAGCCGCTGCTGCGCTGCGTTGTAAGCGTCCACCTCAGGCTGCGAAACCAAAGGAGCATTATGCAGCCGGGAACTTTGAAATATGCCGGCCAGCGAGTAATAGTCCTGCTGCGGAATCGGGTCAAACTTATGGTCGTGACAACGTGCACACGAAACAGTCAGCCCCAAAAACCCCCGCGTGAGCGTGTCCACACGGTCGTCCAGTTCGTCCGCCGCCGCCTTTGCCGCGTCGGTATTCTTGTAGTACTGTGCCCCCAAACCGAAATATCCCAGTGCCGGCAACTGCTGCAGACGCTCTGCTTCCGGCATCTCCAGCAAATCCCCGGCAATCTGCAACTGCACAAATCGATCAAACGGCAGGTCCGAGTTAAAGGCAGACACCACCCAGTCACGATACAGATAGCCGTTGGTGTTTGGGGTCACGCTGAACGTATGCGCCTGATCCTCAGAATACCGCGCCACGTCCAGCCAGTAACGCCCCCATCGCTCGCCATAATGCGGCGACTGCAGCAATCGGTCAACCACCTTCGCAAATGCGTCCGGTGATGTGTCCGCAAGAAACGCTTCGATGTCTTCCGGGGAAGGAGGCAATCCCAGCAGGTCAAAGGTGGCACGACGTATCAGTTCCCGCTTTCCCGCACGAGCCACCGGCGCCAATCCACGCTCCTCCTGCTCTGCAAGGACAAAATAATCAATCTCGGCCGTTGGCCAGTCACCGTTTTGAACCGCAGGTCGCGCTGATTGCACAGGAGGCTGAAAGGACCAGAACTGACGAGCTTCTGCCATGTTCATCGTGGGACGTACAGGCGCTGCGGCACCCGTTCGCGGATCCGCTGCTCCAGTCTCAATCCACTTTTCAAAGTCCTGGATCACACTGTCCGGTAACTTGCCCTTCGGCGGCATCTGCAGGGATTCGTACTTGAGCGCCTGAAGAACCAGGCTCTCTGCACTTTTGCCGGCGACCACGGCCGGGCCGGAATCTCCGCCCCGCAACATTCCTTCCGCCGTGTCCAGCAATAACCCCGCCTTGACATTCTTCGACTCTGCCGAATGACACTCATAACAGTGTTGCACCAGAACCGGTCGGATCCGCGATTCGAAAAATTCCGCTTGCCCGGATTCGTCCGCCACCACCGAAAAAGACACGGAAGAAATGCTCGCCAGAAGCAGCGAAAACCAGACACAGACCCGAGAAAATGGTGAGGTTGTTCTGCGCATGACCGCTTTGCAATCGAAAAAGTTCGGGAGGACTAACCTGAATGGCCAGGCCAGAAAATGACGTGACATGCTGGGATTGACCCATGAGACGCGTCCGGTGGGAAATGAACTATAACGAATGCCGGTGCCGCATGCGAAACCGGAAATGTCTCAGATGTATCGGATTTTGAGATCCGGAAGATTTTCGACAACACCCCCGGATTCCGCTTGCACCAGTTCTCCCCGCACTTCTCAGTTCTCACTTTTCACTCAGATCCTGCCCGAGTTTCTGTCTCTCTGTGCCTCAAAACTGGCACTCGATCGAGTAATCGTAATGTGCTGCACGATGCCAATTAGCGCCATCGCCATCAGTACGGGGATTCCCGTAAGTACTCCCACTATCTGCTGACGAACCAACACTGTGTGAGCCCAGAGAATGCCGTAACTGAGCATGGTCAGACCAGCCACATACCCAATCAGCAAAGGTCGACACCGCAACGCCGAGGCCGCTATCAGGACGAACATGGCCGGAATCAGGCCGCTGCGAGCCCCATCGCCGGCGAAAATGACCATCGACAACAGCAACACTTCGCCTGTCGCCCACGCATACAACGTCCACGATGCTCCCCCTGTGCGCTGCAGGCACCATTGAAACACAACAGCGTTCATCAGTGCTATCGGTACCGCGTAACTCACACTCCTTTTGAACGATTCATCGTTTGGCAAAAGTCCGGCCAAATCTGCAATCACGTGATATGTAAAAAAGGCCAGCAAGGTCACGACAGTCACAGCCAGCCCGGGACGGTGTCTGCACCATCGCTGAAGCTGCGTCAGTGCTCCGGAAGATTTTGCCCGAATCGATTTTCCATCCAGAAAACACTGCAGGTCGGCCGCAAAATCCCCCGCATGCGGATACCGTCTGCCAGGGTCGGTCTCCAGGGCCTTCGTGCAAATCGCATCCAACTCTCGGGGCACCCGGCGATTGCGCTCTCGAGGTGAAATGACGTCGTGCTCGCGTATTAACTGCATCGTGCGGGCAAAATCACCATCAGCCGCCTCAATCGGCGGACGACCCGTCAGAATTCGGTAAAGAATTGCTCCCAAACCGTAGACGTCTGCTGCTGGCGAAACCGTATCGGCGTGGCCCGTGGCCTGCTCCGGTGCCATATAACCAGGAGTCCCCATAATGTCTCCGGCTGATGTCAAATGCGACTTGGCCTGCAGGTCCTTGGCCAGACCAAAATCCATCACCCAGGGGACCCCCGTACTCTGCTCAATCAGGATATTGGAAGGTTTCAGGTCCCGGTGAATGATCCCGTGCGCATGCGCGTCTGCTATGGCACGCGCGACCACGCAGAGCGTCCGAATGGCCTGCGCTGCCGGGATGTCGGACTTCAATTGGTTCTCCAGCGTGTCGCCCCTGATAAACTTCATCACAATAAACGGTTCACCGCGGATCTCCCCCACTTCATACACCGGCACCACCGCGGCATGCGACAAATAGGACGTCGCATTGGCCTCATGCATAAACCGCTCAATGTCCAGCGATGAGGAAAAAGCACCCATTCTCAGCATTTTGATCGCCACGATCCGGTCAGGCCGAAACTGCCGCGCTCGATAGACAATCCCCATTCCGCCGCGACCGATTTCTTCCAGTATCTCGTAATTGGGGATCTCCGGATGCCGACGCTGATGCAGGTCTTCCCCTGGTGTCTCGGTGACGACCGTGACGGCTATGGCACTGTCATGGATTTTTGAATGCCCACTTCCCGCGATGTCAGACTCGATCGCCGCAATCACCTGACGCTCGATCGCTGCCGGCAGATTCCGGGCCTTCACCCAGGAAACACGTTCCCCGGCCGGCAACTCAACGGCCTGCCAAAACAACGCCTGCACACAATCAAATTCCCGCTCCGCCTCTGTTGGAATTCGTTCGGCGGCCTCGCGGGGTGAATTCGAGGGGGCTGTCATGAGACCGTTCCATCCTGCGTAGTTTTCAGCTGCGCCGCCAGCCAGGCGCGGGCAAAACGCCAGTCATTCTTCACAGTCGCTTCCGAAACCTCCAGCACGGCTGCCGTTTCCCGCACATCCAGCCCCCCGAAACAACGCAGCTCAAACACCTGGGCCTGACGAGGACTCAAACGCCCCAATTGCTCCATCAGGTCGTCCACTTCCACCATGTTGATTGGGAAATCACTGACCGCAGGCAGCAAGGTCTCCTGCAGAGGAATATGCTGCCCCCCCGACTCTCGCTTCGCCGCGTGCTTCCGCCGCGCATGATCCACAAGGATCCGACGCATCATTCGGGCCGCTACCGCACAGAAATGCGCTTTACCCTGCCAGTTCACCCGCGTCTGATCCGCCAGCCTGAGAAAGGCCTCGTTCACCAGTGCCGTCGGCTGCAGTGTGTGATCTTTCCGCTCATGCTGCAGCCGATTTGCGGCAATCGCACGCAGTTCGTCATACACCAGCGGCATGAGCTGATCGATAGCACCGCGGTCACCCGCCGAAAGACTGATCAGGAGATTCGTGGTCTGCTGCACTATGCCACCCTCTGGCTGATCCGATCGGCTTCTGAAGACACAAAGCAACGGATGTCGCCACCAAAATCCCCACGCACACCACCCCCGGCAATGGGTCAGTGCCACGCAAAAAACGTTCCCCGCACACCTCAGTAGTATCCTCATGAACCCCAAAACCGCAATCAATCAC
>CAIQIE010000042.1 GCA_903871805.1 uncultured Planctomycetaceae bacterium
AACCTGACGGTTCAACCCCACGGCTGTGGGGACAACCCCGATTGACGCCTGCCATGTTTGCCCGTTCGCGGTTCAACCCCACGGCTGTGGGGACAACACCAGGATCCTGGTTACTCTTTCGAAATGGCCACTAGATATAGTCCCTCGAACTCGACAATTTGTCGAGTTGCTTCGCCGAATGTGCGGAACTGGAACCCTTGCTCCGTCGGTGAACGCCAGGCCTGAAAACAAGCGCCCGACTGCTGACCCTTGACCGCCTTCAGCCACAGCTCGTCACGAATCCTCGCGGTCATGCTGCCAAGGAATATCCCGGCCTTCGGTTCGATCATCCAGCGACTCAGATCCCCCCGCAGACTCGTCGGGACTCTCTCCAGAATCATCACGACCATCCAGCACCTCGCGAATATCAGGAAGTATGCGTTCAAGTAACCGTGTCTGCCGAAATTTGTCACGACATGCCTGCCGTACGCGACTTTCGACGTTCTGTTCCCCGGCCGCAACGGTTTCGAAAACCAGTGGTACGATCAGATCCACCTTGTACAGGTCCGCGATGTCATACACAAAAGACAACATTTTGCCCGTATGAACAAAGCCGATCGCCGTGCTGTACCCCGCACTGACGATACCCGCCTGAACAATCCCGTTCAAACAGGCACTGGCCGCCGATAACGCACGATTGAGGGGATCTGCCTGTCCCCAGTTCCCCGGATCGTAATTTCGCCCCTCCCACTGGACACCATGCTGCGCCGCAAGCTTCTGATACGCACTGCGAACCCGGTATCCTTCTTTGCCGCGAATGGCCTGAATATGGAGGCCATCTTCAATCGATTCGTTGAACCGCTTCTCATACATCCGCACCACCACGGCTCGCCGTGTCCGCAGATTGGATGCGAGCGAGGCTTGCCGAATCAAGTTGGCAGAGAAGTGCGTGCCGCCGCGACCGTGACTGTAAAATCGGACACCTTCCTCACCGACCCAGACAACAGTACAGTTACAGTCCGCCAAATTGCAGATCGCCTTATGAGTGACCGTGGTGCCCGGCCCAAGCATCAACAGCGCGATGTCCGCAGCGGGAATCGGAATACGCTGCTTCTCGGTCACATAAGCGATCGATTTTGCATCCTGTTCGATATGTCCCTTTTCCAGATACAGGTACGACAACCTGTCCTCAAATCGGGTCAACTGCATCAGGTTGTCCATGCGGATCCCCCCGTCTAAAATCTATCACAGCGTATCAGGTGGCTATTTGCATGACTCACATCGGAGCTATGCTGAGCAGTCCAAACCCAAAGGCTTTGGCACTGCCAATCCCGGAAACCAGGGTCGACGCAAACTGGCTGGCATCGGTGACCTGCAGGCATCCGTTGAAACACACGCCGAAGTGAGTCATATTGCAATGATCCTTGCGACGATGTGACGTCATCCTGCCCATCGGTATCATGACACACGCCGGAATTGACTCACCCGCGTCCGTTTCGGAAACCATCAGCGAAAAGCCTCCCGCCTCACCTTTTCTGGCCAACCATGCAAGTTGCTGCTCTTCTGTCACGCAGGCTTCCCGTCGCCCATTTTTCTTCCCCTCTACCTGACGCTTGACAGTGGGATTTGCAATCAGCCGGAATCGAAACTGATCGCCGGTCCGAACGAGCATTACGTTCCTCGACATCGACATAGACTCAGATACCGCCGGAATTAGTTCTTTGACACCGGTGACCTGCGCGTATCCGCCCTTCTCTAACACCGTCCAGTCGGGCCGCTTTTCGGACTGCACCAGTACGATCGGTGGCCGATCTTCATCCCGCGATACGTCCACACGAAACATGACCCGGCCGGTGCCACCGTTGTGCTGGTCCGGAAAAGCACGCAGTAAAGTGCGATGCATCTCATACGGTGATGCAAGATCCCGATGAACATCCTTCTTGCGAGTGTTCAGGGATAACTGTGAAATGAACACTGGTCATTCTCCACTTTCAGGGTTGATCAAGGTCGTAGTGAACGCTTGCTGGGGGGACAATGAATCCGGATGATCAATCCAGTCCGTGCAGACATGGCGTATCCCAAACCGACGGTGTTCTGAATCAAACGAAATCGGAACATCCGCACGCGGTTCTCCTGCGGCTGGATCATTGGTTTCCAGGACCAATCGTAATGGTGGTGAATTGCCATCGGCTGGCTCTGGTGGATTCCACGGGTAATTCCGCAGGGCGGTCTCCACGTCGCTGCAGTCATTCCGAAGGCCATCCCTCATCCAGACGGGTCGCCCCGGGACGAACGACTTTCGTCCCAGAAACAACGGCCAGACGGGCTGCTGCAAGGCTTTGTTGAGACGTTCCAGAATGGAAGGTTCACCACCAATGGCCACCAGAAAGTCGGCATCTGCAAGGAAGTAGCGAAGCGAGATGACGGTTTTCCCCTGATTGCCATTCGCCTTAACGACTCCATAGGCGGGTCCATCGTGACGCCCATTCAGGGAGCCCCCACCTGCCGTGTGAAAGTCACGTGCGAGCGTTCCTTCCCGATCAACCCGCACTCCCATCGACAGCTGAGCCAGTTCATCCAGCCTGATCACTCGTCCCGAGCAGGTCACCTGCTGTGCCGACCGTGGGAACCCGAGGGCTGCGCAAAGCAGGCCAATGACACCACTTTTGGATGGCTCCATTCCCGTATCACGTGTCGTAAAACGGCTCTGAGTTCCCCAGCTTTGCATCGGCCCTGCTAACCGCAATAGTAAAACGGTCATGTGGCCTCCCCTGAAGCATTACCAAAGTTAAGGGCACCAACCGCAGTATCAATCAGCGTCTGAATGGATTGAGTGCGATATTCAGCTGTGGATTCCAGTTCCAGATCATCCTGCGGGAACAGGGAGTACATTGCTGCGGATTCGATCTGGTCGTCGCCATAACCACGGACCAGTTGGCCCCAGTGTGTATCGAGGGCTTTGATTGAGGCCTGAACAAGACTGAGCTCTCCCGTTGGGCGAACGGGTTTCTCAAAGGCATTGCTCAGCGACCAGAAACCAGCCTTCCGCACAACGGCAAACACCAGAGACGGCGGATTGTGGGCCGCGAACGAATTCTGTTTACCCGTTGGGATTGCGGTCACGGAAGCGCGAATAAATGCCTCCACGGTGCGCCGGGCAAGCTCCGCGTCATCCTGCAGGTTTTGCACGAGGAGCGGCACACTGATATTGGCGTATCTGTAAAAGCAGGACGAGTTGTACTCTACAACGCCCAGCATCCCTGCACCGGCATCGTCAGAGCGGGTCTTCAAGTCATCAACGGCGGTGAAGTAGTCCATCTCCATCTCCGCTTTGTTTGTCGATAGCGCATGGGCCACCTGGCTCGCCGCATCAACGTTCTTGTCCGGCAGGTCGGCCAGCATTCGGCCGAACAGAGCCAAATCCGCGGCCTTACCGCCATCAAGGACCGCGGCGACGGCCTTCACCACTTCCGGTGGACTGTCAGCCTTCTTGTCTGCCTTCTTTTTTCTTGCGGACTTAGTCGGCGCTTCGTCTGAAGCGGACGCCTCTTGCGCCGCGCTGACTTCAGATAACACGGCCCAGTGCTGACGGATCACACTGGCCAATCCTGCGACTTCGCGCCGACCGACGAACAGCAGATACTGAGTCAGGCCTGCCTCATCAACTATCAGTTTCTGTGAGGCTAATGCATGTTTGATGATGACGCGAATTTTTTCAGAGTCGGCGGAGAGATCCGACAACTGTCCGGCAATCTCTGACAACAGTCGATTTGAGCGGACGGCCAATTCGTCAGGGCTGAGCAGCGGTGACTCTTTGAATGCCCGTCGGATGGCACGCTTGATGCACTGACTGCTGATCCTGGCGCGTCGGTATCCGCCAAAGCGACAATCTTTCGGTGCATTCGTGTCATCTCGGTTCAGGCACGACGGAGCAAAGTTCTGAAGAAGGTGGAGTTCCAGATTCATAGTGATTTTCCAGTACAGATTCAGGAGATGTTGAAAAACAGACGATCGAAACCAAATTACAGGATAGATGTCCCAATGCTCTGTCCGCGTTGCTCCAGTGGCCATTGCCGCAAGAGTCAACGTCGTGACAGCACGGCATGTGCCCTTTTGAGGACTAGTCTTTCGCGGCCGTCAGAGAAGTGGCGGACGTTTTTTCTTCAGAACGTTGAGCGGCCCAGAAGTCACGTGCCCACGCCTTCTGTACCGAACGCGACGGCCAATTCCAGTTGAGCACGTCTGCCAGAAGTTGGGCCCAGTTGATACTGATATCCTTCGATTTCAGCACGGAGATCGCGTGGCGGAGTCGGTCAGGCAAATCTTCGCTGTCGCTGTCCAGTAGTGGATGAAAGCGTCGCTCGACCGCTTCCTCACTTGCCCCAGGCAGGTCTGCCATCTGACGAAAAGACGAAGCCAACGTTGCCTTCTGCATGTTCTTTGGGTGCTCCGCAAACAGCGACGCAATCAGACAACAGGCTTCGAGTCCTCGATCTTCGTCGATTTCCCGATCCTGGCGCAGGAACCCAACCCTGCGAAGTTCAGAAAGAACCCAACTGTCCCGACGCGCATCATGGCCAAACGTCTTCCCGCGACCACGCCGTAGTTGCGCAAGTATGGCTCGATTTCCATCTGTTGCCAGTTTGGTTAACGCATTGACAAACTTAATCTGCCACTCTTTCGGCCGCGTAGGATTGTTCCAGGTCATTTATGAACTCCTTTGATTGTTGAAATTCCCCATGAAGTCGCCTGCGCAATTGTGATGTTGAGCGGGCGACGGCTCGCAATGTACGAGCGGAATGGTCAAGTTGTGCAGTGGCTTCATCGAATGCACGCATGGCCGTAAGCCGCACTGTATTCCATGTCCACTGAGCTACGAGTTGCTCGCCCTCATCTGGATGATGTGCCAGTTCATGCAGCAGCCTTCGATACGGTTGCTCCAGCCGCGACCAGTACGCGCGTTCCGGGGCCAGTGATTTTGCTATGCTGAGGGCACGTCCAGGGTCGGGTTTTCGTCCGTCGGGTGCCAGCAAATCGCCTGCCAGTGATCGCGCACACTTGAACAGCCAGTCTCCCGCTGTCTCGGCAGTCGTCAATGCCGTTCTCAAAAAATACACATGGTCGCCCGCGCCGAGAAAGGCCAGCGGCATCGGCAGTGATTCCACTCTCCAAAACTCTATCGACGCATTTTTTCCAAGAATGCCGTACGCCCTTAAGTTCAATTCCATGTCGGGATTGAGATAGTTGCGACTCGGTTCTGACAATGCCATGAGATGCTCAAGAACGCTCGGCCGAAAGAACTCGGCCGTGTCGGGCGAGCCGCTGGCCATAAAGAGCGTTGCCGAATCTCGCCACAGGGATCGTTCCGCTGTAAAGCCATATGGCAAGACGCCTGCCTGCTTGCTCACACGATATGCCAGCATCGGATCCGGTGTTGCAGCCGTGTGCTCGCAACGCGGGCCTTTTACGTAGGCAACTTGTCGGACGCCAACGTCTGCAGGGACAATCCGTATTTGCCGATGCAGCCACGTGAGCGATTCAATATAACCGACTGGCGGACGATTGTGTGCCGGGAATGAGTTGAGTTCCCATGTCGGCGCGTCTTTGCGGCTGGGAATTGGAGTCTCTTCGTCGTACCGCACGAGGTTCAGCAGAAGCGTTTCAAACAGTGACCGTCCCGTTGCAAGGAACATTATCGAGTACGCCGCATGTGAAGAAACGTACCCAGCACCTCCACTCATGGACAGTGTTTGCTCCACAATCAGGTGCCGCGCTGCTTCGGCAAACGGTATTGTTGCGGCGTTGTTTGGAATGGTGTGATTGAACAACGAATCTGTAAATGTCTGAGCCACATGCCGAACGAGTCTGGCAGCAGGATCCATTTCTTCAATCTGTAAATTCGCGGTCTGGCAGAACGGAAACTGCGGATGGAACAGATCAAATCGATTGTGCCATTTTTCAAAGTATTCACTCAGCGTCGCCTGGTCGAATTGCCGTGCGTCCCAAAGCGATTTCCATGCCTGATAGCTGGCGGGGCCGAAATTTCGATGAAGTATCGCGAGCAGCAATCGATGCAGAGCGATCGTCACCAGCGGCGATTCGTCACGCAACTCCCGAATTTCATGCGCTCTGGCCAGTGTGTCGCGCAGGCTCAGTTCGTCGCACAATCCCGATGCCATCACGACGGGAATGAACGGCTCATCGATCAGATTAAAGGATGGTTGGGTCATGTCACCTCTCCAGCGTTGTCTTCGTTTTCAAAAACGACACCCAGTCGGATGTCCAATCGCAGTTGTCGTGCCCCTACATTGAAACAGCCCGCTGCATTCAGCAGCACTGGTCGCAAACGACAGAGCGCACTGTTTTTTTGCCATCCCTCGGGAATCGGGGCACTGCCGAAATGTCGCACCCAGAATGGGTTGGAAATCGAAACCGATCGCTCCAGCAACTGTCGTGTAAGTCGCGGTGATGGTCCTGCATTCAGTTCGAACGGATCTACGGCTTCTGCATCCAGACTGACGCGATCGCCGATGCAATACAGGAACACAAGGGTGACAGAGGATTCGGCTTCGCGGGTCATTGCCCGCAGTTCGCGGTGAATCCCATCATTTTCTTCCTCAAGCTCGCGGTTATTGAACTCTAACAGACTGTCGCTGCCGGGGCGGGGAATGTGAACGGACTCAGCTTTGAGTTCACTATTGCGGATCGATTGTTCTCGCGCTGTCGAGGTGCGAGATATTTCGGCATCCCAGGCAGGCCCCAGTGACTTTGTGCCATCCGGCGAGTAGACAGCTTCGACCACTCGTTCCAGATCGTCCGGTAGAGTGATAGTGTGCACGCGTGAAACCGGATCTCGAAGCGTCAGCCAGGTTCTTAACAACACACATCGATCATAAACGCCGCCCCGATACTGACCGTTTTTGCCGACATTTGATTGAAAGGCCCCAAATTCCGGGATGCCATCGCTGTGCCGTTCGGGTTCGAAAAGCCAGAGTTGTGGGAGGCGTAGTCTGGCGGGGCGGGCACGTCCGTGGTGACGGTGCAAACGGCCAGCTCGTTGCAACAGCAGGTCCACTGGCGCCACTTCCGAAATCAGCAGGTCAAAGTCGAGGTCAAGGGATTGTTCAATCACCTGGGTTGCCACAAGAATCGATCTTTTCGGACGCCGTGAATTTTCCAATGGAAGTCCCAGGTTGGCAAGCACTTCGTTTTCGATGCGTAATCGGTCCGCTACGGTGAACCGCGCATGGAAAAGGCTGACGGAAACACCTTTTGACTCGAAAAGACCCGCGAGCCACAGAAATAGTTTTTGTGCCCGCGCCACGGTGTTGCAGATGATTCCGACGCACCCGCCGTCCGACAAGAGTTCTTCCAGTCGATCTGTGAGATCCTGCTCGATAACCCACGCGATTTGAAGGGTCAGACGTCGGGACACATCGGCCGCAAAATGACGAGCGAGAACGTGCGTCTGGCCGCATTTGGCCACCGTAACTCTGGGATAGTCCGTGTTTGGAATCTGCGCCGGACACCCAGAATAGGCTTCGATCAGCTTCTGTCGGCGTGCCGATGGCAGCGTGGCACTCAGCAGAACGACCGGACATCCCAGTCCAGCCAGCCATGCCAGAAGCCGTTCCATCAGCGTTGTCATATAGGCATCGTAGGCATGGACCTCATCCAGAACGACTGTGCGCCCAGCAAGGCCGAACAAACGTACGAAGTGGTGTTTTGTCTGCAGGACGGCCAGCAGGACCTGATCGATTGTCCCCACACCAAACGGAGCGAGCAGTTGTTGCTTGCGATTCTGCGCGAACCAGGACTCTGCGACGACATGGGCCCTGAGTTGTCCAGATGGGAGATTTGACTCCGGCTGAGGATCATCGATGTCGGCCAGTCTCAATAATTGTGAGAACGCCTCGGAGAACCCTGTTTGACCATGGAGCAACTGCAGATTCAATCGCTGCGATTCACCTTCCAATTCGTACCGCTGCATCAGCCATTTGCGGATACGGCCGAACATCTGATTGGAAGTTGCCTGCGTCGGCAAAGCGACGTACAGCCCGCGGCACCCCAACACATGCGTGGCCTGATCTGCCAGATAAACCGCAGCTTCAGTCTTTCCTTCGCCCATCGGGGCTTCGATCAGCACAAGCTGAGGTTCAGTCGTTGTTTGGGCGATTTCAACGCATGCCTGTTGAAGTGGTCGTGGATTTGTGATTGCCGGATGAACTTCTGCAAACGAAAGCGGCCCCGTCCTTTTCGGTTCCCAGCGACCAAAACCAAGTGCATAGATCGCACGCTCGGCGCGCTCTCGCGATTGCACCCGGTATTGGTCCAAATCCACCACTGTGCCGGCCCAGACTCCGTCCGTCTGAAAAAATGTGGCATTCGATCCGACCCAGTCTGAAACGGCGATCAGTCCGGCAAGAAACAACCAGAAGCCATTATCTGCCTGAACGGGAACCCGTGGCGGCGTTATGTCGCAGACCTGAAATTCTTCGGCCAGGAATTTCATGATGTGTGTCCGCGCTGAGACCCACTTCCCGGTACCGAGGACTCGGGAATTCTCCCGCAAATGACCACTTCCCGGGATTTTTCCGTGATGACCTCCAAGTACCTGCGCAATCGAGCAAGCGAGCGATTTAGATATCGCTGGAAAGGCATTCGTCGTTGGCGTGGCCAATTCCGATTTCAGATAAATGGCTGAGAGTGTGGCATGATGACAGTTGCCCGCAGCCGTTGAAAAACCGGCCTTCCTCAGCTTTGTTTTTGCATCCGGCACTTTAAACTGGAAGTGAGGCGTAATCTTGCCGATGTCATGGGCGGCTGCCCAGAACGAGATCCATCGCTCGGCACACAGTTCGTCAATCCCCAGCGCGTTGCTCCATCTGCGCCGGGACGTCTCACCCAGTGTCTGCCGCCACAGAGCCCGACAGCAGTTTCCGACATCAAGTAAGTGGCAAACTGCCGGATGGCAGTCCTCGGGATACTTGCCCTTGCCCAATTTACCCCAAAAAGCCAGCAGCTCCGGTGTCATCTCGCCACCGCCGTTGACTCTGAGTACTTCACGATCATGCGGCTCAGATCGCGATGAATTTCCTGCACGAGTTCCTCGGGCTCAAGAACGGTGGCATTGGGCCCGAAGGTCATAACCCAGCGTTTGATCTCCTGAGTACTTGAAAGGTGGAATTCGGCGATCAAACTGCCATCCGCCTGCGGTATTAGTTTTTGATGCCTGTGCCACTCGGACTCTTTAACATATCGAGCGACCTCTCGGGTGAAGTGGATTCTAATGGTCTTCAGTTCATCGTCAGCGCCGCGGAACACACCGAAACAGTGTTCGAGCCACCCTGCGAGATCAAAATCTTCCGGAAGGACGGCGGAGACTTTGGTCGCCTGAACGCCCTCGATGCGATCCATCTTGTAGGTGCGTATTGCGCTTCTGGAAACGGACCACGCGATGAGGTACAGGCTGCCGCGGTGAAAGACAAACCCCTGCGGATAGATGTCCTGCTCGGCGGGTTCTGTTGCCTGATCCGACTGGTAGGTAATCCGTGAGACAAATCCGTCTTCGATGGCGACCATGAGCTGGTCGATCATTGCCCACCGCTGGCTGTAGTCGCTGACTCCGATCCTTGTGGTATGTAATGACCTGACCAGCTTTTGTGTGTAGGTCAAGGCCGCTTCACCAAGAGCCCCGCGGATCTTTCTGAAGACTTTCTGTTGGCCCTCCCAGAATGCCGTGCCAGCCAATGGCTCCAGAAATTGCTGGCCCACGTAGATCGAAAGCAGATCTGTGATGTTCAGTTGAAAGCTGTCTTCAAAATCTTCCACACGCCATCGTTTGACGCCGCGAAAGCCCACATTCTCTCGGATTTGAAACCCGGCCATCTTCAGATCTTTGAGATCTCGCCGGACCGTCTCCAGAGACACGCCCATTTCCGTCTGCAATTCCCGAACTGTGTATCCATGCCGCGCGTCCGCCAGAAGCCTGAGCAGTCGCCATTGTCGAATGAGTGCTTTTGAATCGCTCATGACTCTGAGAATAACTACGAGGTTGGTCAAACTATGTGTAACGTCACGCCCTGGATCGGAGAAATTTACTGAGATTGATGCTGTACGGACGGTGAGGCGTTCGTATGCAAATAAGAAATCAGCCGTAAATGTCATCGCTCTTACGCGTATGGAAATCCTACCCACTCGGCCGCAGGCCATCATGCCGGGAGTGGGGAAATCTGCGAATTTCAGGGGATTCGTACTGAGTAGGGTCGACTTGCGACATCCGCAGTCAGACGTCGTCCACGTAAGCCTGCTGAGCTGCCTTCTGTTCGCAATGCGTTTGGCAGTTCAGGACAGCCACGGCCCGGTGCGATTTGCCGCACCGCGGGTCATCATCCGCTGAGGGTCGTCGCTGCGGTTGCCTATGACGGCGAGGTGCTGTCCGGGGCTGTTGCTTGCACCCTCAACCCCGGCCCTTGTCCCCGAGGGGATGAAGGATGAAGGATGAAGGATGAAGGATGAAGGATGAAGGATGAAGGATGAAGGATGAAGGATGAAGGATGAAGGATGAAGGATGAAGGATGAGGGATGAGG
>CAIQIE010000043.1 GCA_903871805.1 uncultured Planctomycetaceae bacterium
GAAACGACACCTGAACTGGTTCTCACGGACGATCCGTGGAAGATTGCCATTCTGGACGCCGATCGGGATCAGTATGAAAACTACCTGATTCTGGAAACTACTGTCGCAGTTCAGAAAATGAAGCGTTCGCTGACTGTCAGCACAGCCTACACGGCCGCGACGCAGCGAATTCCGGCGACTGCGATTGTCGCGGACACGCAGTTTCTTTACACGCCACCCGGCGCGAGCGCGAATGTTGTGAGTCTGAGCGCTGGTGACATCAGCACAAACACCACGACGATGGCAGCGACCCTGCAGTCAAAGCTGCAATCGCTGGGTGGTGGGTTTACCTATGCGACGGTCAGTTACAGCAGTGTGGGTGGGAATTACTACGACGTCACATTCCCGCAGTCGTTGCCTGTGTCCTACACCGTCACTGGAGGCTCATCGACCACTGCGGATTCTGACCCAGTGGTCGGACTGGATCTTCAGACAGTTCCGGAATCGGCAATCGCCGTGGGGACGGTCTTTGCCTACAACGGGGTGACTGTCACCTTGCAGTCAGCAGATATTGCCAGTGGCCCCGAGCTGGACAGCAGCAACGCGATCGTCAAAACGGTGCAGCAGGTTCAGGCGGAACTGTTGCAGAGCGTGCTGCGGACGATTACGCGTTTGGAGCTTGTCAGTGTCAGCTACGAAGTGGCGGACGAATCCGGTAGTGCACACTATGCCATCAGCATGGCGTTGCCACCGTCTGTGATGTATCTGGAAAATAGTGCCTCGTCTGCGGCCCTCGCCGAACTGTCACAGGTGCCCGTTGGCAGTCTGACGCTGCCATCAGGCCTGCAGGGTGTTACCTTTGGAAATGGCACCATTCAGAGAACCGTTTCGCTGGTCGGCACCACTGCGACGGTTCTGAATGCACTACGCACCAGCCTTGTCGACTTTGGGGCGACGGTTGTGGTGCAGGGAACTGGAGCGGCCACCGATCCGTGGATCATTCAGCTCAATGGCTACAACACCGCACTACCGATCACTGCGGACTATGACTTTGGCCAGTTCATTGACGTGACGCCGGATGTGCTGGTGATTCCGGCTCTGCAGATCAACGCCTCCGATGTGGTTGTCGGGACGCAGATTCTGGCGGGTAATCAGTCTATTCTGCTGCTCGCCGCGGACATTTCCACTGTGCCGGCAACTCAGGCAAGCCTGCTGCAGACCAGACTGCGGACGCTGCCCGGTCTGACGGCTGTCGAAGTCACCTTCGACTCCAGCCAGTATTATTTGAATTTTGCCGCAGCAGAAACGCTTCAGGTCCAGGTGATCGCGGCAGCAAATTTCAGTTCGGCCTTCAGCACCGCTGGCCTTGCAGAACAAACGATTCTTGGCAGCGAAATTGTGTCGCACAGTGCGTTTCGTGTTGGGACCAGTGACATCGTCACATTGTCTGACGCCGACATCAACACCACCAGCACGGCCGCACAGGCTCTGCTGCTGCAGACCAGACTGCGAACGCTGTCGGCCCTTCAGAATATTAATGTGGAATACTATTCCGCCGGAAAATTCCTCTTCAGATTTGCTGACGGTGCAACACGGAGTGCACTCTCGTTTGTCAGCGGATCGAGTGCCACTGCACTGGGGAATTCCGAACTGGCACTTGGAAAAGTCAATCTTGCGGAAAATGTGCCGAGCGTCCGATTGTCGTTCAACGGCATTTCCCGGATCTTCCAGCGTGCAGGGTTTAATACGCCCGCCGCGGCTCTCGCGGATCTTCAGGCAAAACTTGATGACCTGTCACCCGGCAGTGCAGTGCACATTGATGACTCGCTGCTGGCGACGCTGGGTTACCAGATCACAATCGAAGGCTATAACCCATTCAATCCGCTGGTGGTCACGATCGATAACGGTGACTTTCCAGTGCTGACGAACAACGCAATCGCTTTGTATAAAATTGTGCAGCAGCGGGAAGAACAGGATGGGGAAATTGTCTGGGAAACGCTGACGCAGGGCGCGGGCACGACAGCAAGCCCTGTCCTGATGTTCGCCTATGGCGATACTGATGCCGTGTCGGGCGATGACCTGTATATCTCGCCAGTGATGACTGTCGAGCAGCTGGGTCCGAAGATGATTGAAAAGCCGACGTGGGAACGCGATGCCAGCGGAACGCTTGTGCAGACCGGTCTGACGGAACTCTTCCAATCCGATGAAACCGAAACGGACCATGCGGTGGACCAGGTGACCATCACTGGGACTTCGTTGAGCGATTACTTCCTGATCGGACATGAGCGTGTGCCGCTCGGCGGACTTGATGCCAGCGGTCAACCGGAATACGAGACCAGAACCGACACCGTTCAGGTGACTCATCGTCTGCTCAACACGAATGGCACTGCGAACGATCGTAAGATCGTGATCAAAATTCGTGGTATCGACCTGACCACACCAGATTTTTCCCGCGACGAAATTGTTGTGAATGCTGCGAATGGCGACGACCGATTGGTGGCCGGCCTGCTCCCAAAAGCAGAAACCAATTCGGCGCTGCAGGTTGGGCTTTACGACATTCTGTGGGGCCACGCGACCGACCTGCTGTCTCTGAATGGTGGAGCTGGAAATGACCGGATCGTTGGCACAAATCAGGCGGACATCATTGATTCCGGATCCGGCGACGACGTTGTGACCGGCGGCGCCGGTGTGGATACATTCGTGGATGCCTCCGGAAACGATACGCTTCAGGAAGTACGTAACCTGAACTTCCTGATTTCCGATGCAGAATTCCGTGTCACCGGGCAGGAACCCGATCTGCTCGACCCGTCTCTGAATAATTCCATCAATGAAAGCGAAGTTCCCGATTCCACCGATCCGACTCATCGGGGGATCGGTGTCTTTGAAAAATTTGAGATCTTCGGGGGAGCGGGAGTCAACAGTTTTGCAGTCACAGCGTTCACGAAAAATGCATGGCTGGATGGGACAGAAGGAAGCGACTCGTATGTTGTGACGCTGACGGGCACAATCAATCTCGCGTCGAATGTCTATGTCAGGGACACGGGCACTGGAGGACGCGATACGGATTCGCTGCAGATGACCGGCGGTGACGGCGACGATACGCTGCATCTGGACGCAGACACCTCACACCAGGAGATTCTGCAGAAAACAGCAGAGGCATTTACGTTGACCTATCATGGCCTGACGACGGCATCATTATCGGACTCCGCGACAGCTTCGGATGTGCGTACGGCCCTGATGAATCTGCAGTCAGCGGGCGTCGCTTTATTCACAGACGTCACGGTGGAACGCCTCGGTCAATCCGGTTCGTATCAGTGGTTTATTGTGCTGCAAGGTACCAATGCCGACGCTCAGAATGCAGAAGGAAAATTCTTCCGCCTGGGGACAACGGCTACTGGGTATGACGTGCGTGTGAGTCGTTCCGCCGTCACTCGCATTACCTCGGGGACAAGTGGTCTTCTGGAAGGCAAGCCCGATGTCGATGGCATGTTCGAAGGCGTGGCCTTCGAAACTCAGTTGTACAACGTCCTCACCGGACGTACCGGAAGCTACAAGCTGTCTTACAACAACGTTCAATCGACATTGACTCTGACAGATGCATCCACCGCAGCAGACGTGGAAGCGGCACTGCAGTCCATTTCCGGGATTCAGGATGCCACGGTGACAGGTTCCGGGACAAATCGGGATCCCTTCCGCATCAAACTGGAATCCGCGACGAAGGACACTAAGGGCAATTTTCTGCCGATCACGACGACGAACACCACTGTTGTCACGACTCCGATGCAGATTGCTGATGCCGCCGCAGTGACGCGATTGTCTGGCAGTGTCGCGACACCCGTACTGTTTCAGCGAGTCTACTATGACAGAACTGCCGAAACGATCGCTATTGGTGGTGGGGAGGGCAATGACACGTTTATTGTCGACGACAGTATGGCACAGATGGAGGTGAGCGGAGACGAGGGGGACGACAACTTCATTATTGGTCGTGTTATCAAAACGACTACAGTCACTGTCGATGGGCAGGCGGTTGAGGTCATTGATGGCGACGACGGGGTGACCCCCGGCGTGAGCTATAACGCAAACTTCTTTGGGGGGGGCGGCGACGATTATTTTGAAGTGAATCACAATATCGGTGAGCTGGCGCTGTTTGGCGAAGCCGGCGATGACATGTTCTTCCTGAAGGCCCTGCTGCAGGCCCAGGGATCAGGTTTGTCCACGTCGACGTCCGAGGTCACTGGCGGGGGCATCTCTGCCGGTGCCGGCGATGCGAATAACAACATAGGCGACGGAGAAAGCAACACCCTTGTTAACTATCTTGAGAACAATCGAGTCCAAATCTTCGGAGGCAGTGGGTTCGACACAGTCGTTGTGGCTGGAACACAGCTGGCAGACACATTCTACATCTTTACGGATGTTGAAGAGCGGCAGTATCTGTATGGCGCGGGCCTGAAGCTTGAGAACATCCAGCAGGTTGAACGACTTGCGCTTGTGGCTGGAGCCGGCAATGATGTGATTTACCTGTACGGTCTGAAGCCCACGATCAGCCTGCTGATTAACACCGGCACCGGGGATGATCAGGTGGTCATTGGTGGTGAGCAGCGAACCATTCCCAACGTCCGTTTTCCGGAATCCAGTGCCGTCTACACGGTCCAGCAGAACCTGGTGACGGATCACTTTGACTCGATGACGACTTTGAATAACAAGCTGCAGTTCGTTCGAAGTTCCGCGAACTTCGGGGAATCGCAGCAGGTCGCTTTCAGAAACTTCTACAATAAGTGGGTCAAGAGCCTCAGTGGTTCTGACCTCGCAAACCTCACGATCGATAAAGTGCACTGGGCGCTGCTTGAAGCGAATCTTGCTGTGGCGCTGAAGTTGTACGCCCAGGCGATCGAGCTCGCTACGTCGACAAAACCAGTGCGGGCACTGTCAGCCACGGCAGTCGTCAATATTCCCGCGGGGGCAACGTCCGCTCAGAGGGCAGCTGCTCTGAGGGATGCCGTGATCAACGCCGCTAACAGGAAAACGGAATTCGTTAATACGGTGAATGCTCTTGAACAATCCCTGAATAACCTGAATTCCAGCCGATGGTCTTTGCAGACACTCAGTACGCAGGTGGAATACTACGGGTGGTTTAATGAAAAGAAACGCACAACCTACAGCAGCAGTCTGAATTGGGGCCTGCTGAATAATGCTGCCCCGAGACTGCCTGGAAAGCTCGATTATGAAACCCTGAACGGACTGGTTAAAGACAGCGAACTCTTCAGTGCTGATGGGCGTACACTCGACCAGATCCTGTTTCAGGAGTATCTGCGGAACGTTGTGGCCTCCACGATCTTTGGCGATATGATTCGGGCCAATGAAGTGCGCAATGGCATCAGTCTGGACAGCCCTCGTGTGGCGGGAGGGGGAAATGAACCAGATCTTTACAAGAGTGACCTCTCCACGGAACAAGTGCCTGTTGGGGGTTGGATGCCCCACATTTCCGGGGAAAAGGATGCGTGGACAGACAATTGGACAGCCACGAGGGGCGAAGAACTCTTCTGGGATCTGATCAGGCTGTTCTATGACATTCAGGCTCCGGCACCAGACAGCACGACCAATGTACTGACAAAGTATGACACTGAGACAGTCGTGGGCTCTGCGTCCTATCGGTTCGACGATCTGCCAGCGCGCACGGTCGACAAGATCCTGCCGGAAAATTACGACATCAGCAGGGTTGCGGGCGTATTGCGCATCTCCGGTGGCCCGGAGAGTGTCAGCGGCGACACGGTAATTATCAACGCACGAAACGCTGGTGGTATCACGGCAGCGGTAGAAAACCAAACACTGTCACTTGCGGATTATCACTACAACCAGAGCGCCATTCTTTCGCTGGACAGCAGGCTCACCCATGACGATGTGCAGGGGGCCCTGGTACGCGCAAACAAGGAGACGCAGATTGGAATCCTTGAACAATTGCGTACCGGGCAGGTCAGCAGTGCGGTCGTTGCACTCACCGTGGATGCGACGGTCCAGGCGAACACTCCGCTCGGTATGAGCGGCTACCTGACATCGCTGATGAACGCGGCGAATAGCCTCGTTGTCGATTCAACCACACAACAGATTCAATTCCAGCAGAATCTGCAGGGCTTTGTAACCCGGGGGCAGTCGCTGATTGGCGCATCGGTGGCGACTTCGACATCGCAGTTCTCTGTGGATGCGCTTGATGAATTCCTGAATTCCGTCGTGTTGCAGAGAATGAAGGCCGATGGCTCGACGTCTGCTGTCACCGTCGAAACTGAACTGAAGAATCTGCGCAATTATCTGACTCTGATCGGGGTCAGCAACGGGCTGAAGACGGAAGGCTACACCTGGGTCTCAGATCCCGGACTTCGCGTTTACGAACAGGTAACGCCAAACATTGCGGCACGTGTCACGACCTTTAAATATAACCAGAAGATCTGGGACACGACCGAATATGCAGCCGGCAATCAATGGCTCACAACTGACAGAACAGCAAAGACTGATCTGACGAATTCTTTGAGTTATACCTTTCCAGTCAACGACACTGCGGGCACCGAGCGTACGTTGCGGGAGATCACCTATGTGATCTACAAGGATGGAAACACGTCAAACCTTGCATCCGGAAATCTCATTAATGGCTCAATTTCCGGAGCAGCTTACGGCTACGACCCGATCCTGATGCAGCGCGCGTATGCGGCTAAGATGGATAACTATCAGACATCGTATTATTCGTACTCGTTCTACGGTGTCGGTGCAGACGGCAGCCAGATTCTGGAAGCCGTCGCACTCAGACGACTGAACGATCGTGATCAGACAATTTCCCCGATGGTTGCCGTGGATGCACGCAGCACGCTGGGCCCGACAGAAGCACTTGCTCAGGACCGCGTTTATCTGACCAGTCAGAACTGGACAGCCTATCTGGATGCGCTGGTGAACCTCGGGAAGCTGACGTCGGGACAGCGCACCACCTTCGCAGCGTTGAACTTCAGTGACTCCAGTGTGACGCAGCTGATTACGACAGCTTTCGGACAGACATTGCGCAGCGACATCAGCCTGCCGATCAAAGACGGTCTGACAATGACAAAAACCGGGAGTGGTTTGTCGTACAGCGTCAATATTGATCAGGTGCAGGATGACTCAGGTCTGTACCTGCCGAAACTGGTGACGATCAATACGGAGGACACCATCCAGGTCACTGTGCCGTCATCTTATGTCAGCAGTTATGATGCAGCGTCTGTTCGTACGGTGCGGTTTGATGTTGTCACAGGCCTGAACGCGCGAGGCCTCTGGTTTTCCGGATTTGAAAATGTGACGCTCAACACCAATGCATCCAGCACCGGCAGTCGAGTGGACACCATCACCGTAAACCAAACTCGCTACATTGACAATCTGACGATCAATACAGGGGATGGAGCGGATGTCGTCTCTGCACTGTCTTCGGCCCAGAACCTGTTGACGGTGATTACCGGCGACGGTGCCGACAGCGTCCAGATTGCGTCGACCGCAAGTGGTGCTATCACCGTTCAGACGGGAGACGGCAACGACATTGTAATGGTACTTCAGTCCAGCGGGACATCCACTGTCGAGGGTGGAACTGGCGACGACAGCATTTACGTCAATTACACGATCAGTGGTTCGACCCGAACCCCGGGACAGACGAACCAAATTGCCGGCAATCTGACACTTAGGGGAGAGGTCGGCAGTGACAGTTACTTCATCGCCATGATGGGCAGCGGTTCTGCGCAGATTCGGATTGATGATCCTGTTGACGCTGAGAGTACGGATCTGAATTTGCTGGAGATTCATGGCAGCAGTTCAAAGGATATGTTCCTGTTCCGTCCCTCATCAATTTCGTCCGTAGCGGTGGACGCTGAGGGAAATCAGGTACTGGGCGGCGGAGCGACGCGGTTGGGGTACACCAGTGGCTTTGGTACGATTACCGTGCACGGACACGACGGAGACGACACGTTCGTAATGGACGACACAGGGGGCACTCTGGACATTTTCGGTGACACGGGCAACGACACGTTCCAGATCGGACAGGTCTTCAAATCTGCGCGAGATGCCATTTCCGGGATTGCGAATTCGGAGGATTATTTCGAGACGACGGAGACAACTCTTGGGTCTCTTTCCAACGGCATCAGCTATCCCGCGTCACTGTATGGTGGCGATGGAGACGATACGTTTACTGTTTATCGCAACATTGCCGAGTTGTCTCTGTATGGCGAGGCGGACAACGACAACTTCCTTGTGCGAGCGTTCGTGGTGGTTGATCCCAGCGCGCCAAATGCGCCTTTTACAAATGTGAATGGTGGCCAGGGAGCAGACTTCATTTCCTATACGGTGAATGCGCCGGTGAATATTTCCGGTGGCGACGGTCTTGATACACTGACTGTCGTCGGGACGGAGTTCGGTGACGACTTCGTTGTCACCGAAGATGGGATTTTTGGAGGTGGGCTTTCGATGTCGTACAACGGCATCGAACACCTTGTACTGGACGCGATGGCTGGCAACGATACGTTCTTCGTCGCCGGGACACGCAGCGATGTGGCTGTCACACTGGTTGGTGGGCTTGGCAGTGACAAGTTCAATATGGGTGGCGGAAATGTGGACAGCAGTGGCAAGGAGATACCGATCTCCGTCGTCAGTAACGACTTGAAAGGCCACAGTGGCTTGTTGAGCCACGCGGTCACTTCCATCGGCGGCACGAGCCCACTGTACACTGGCCTAAAAGCTCCGGACCTGTCCGTAAATGTGAACGACAATGATGAGGCGGCTGTGGTAATTCTGAATGGAAATCAGAATCTACGCGTGTTCGAAGCTGTTTCCGCCGCATTGCAGAGTCTGACTCTGGCGAGCTATCTTGTCGTGCTCAGTAAAGCACCGTCGCAAGCTGTCCGCGTTACTGTGGTTCCGACTCGTAAGAATCCAGGAACAGAGGAAACCGGAGTCACGGTAAACGATGACGCCCTCGGGACCGTTCTGCTGTTTGATGAAACCAACTGGTTTACTCCGCAGACAGTCACGGTTGCGGCAATCAATGACACCGCGGCAGAGGGCTTCGCAACGATTGAGATCAAGCATGCCGTCACGGAGGGGTCTGAAGACGGTGATGGCGACGATTACGACAAACTGCCGGTTCGCAGTCTCTTTGTGGACGTCGTGGACGACGATCGGGCGGGCGTTCAGATTCTGAAATCCGGTGAGGGAAATCAGGTGTCTGAAGGCGGATCAACCGACACGTATTCAGTCATGCTGACCGGGGCACCCACTGCAAACGTGACGGTCACGGTGACTGTGGACAGTGACAATCAGTTGCAGGTGCGAACATCCTCCGGCGACACGTTTGGTTCGGCAAAAACACTGACGTTTACGCCCGCCAACTGGAACACGCCACAAGTGGTGACGGTTCAGGCGGTGGATGACAGCGTCAGGGAAGACCAGCATTTTTCCCGCATTACGCATACAGTCAGCGGGACGGGGGACTATGCCGACGTCAGCGTCGCCTCTGTCGATATGACGATTATCGATAATGATGTGCCTGGAGTGTTGATTACGCAGACAAAAGGCAGTACCGATGTGATCGAGCCCACGACGACGGTGTTTACTGCCGGTGGGACGCTGTTTTCGGCAGCCTCAGCGGGGGCTACAACCATTGTTGGAAGTTACCAGCCTAACCGTTCCGGTAGTTCATCGCTTCGCGAGATATCGGACAATTCTTCTGCGGCCACCGCACAGGACCTGGATCTTGGAAGCTGGAGCACCAATGCAAATGCTGATATTCTGAATGCCACAACGATCCCGCACATCACAGTGGCGGCGAAGGGTGAAGGGCGAGCAGACTTCTTCAGGTTTACGGTCACACAGGAGGAATTAACCGCAGCCGGCAACTCGCTGGATATCACGATCGACATTGACCCTACAGGCAGCATTGTGCCATGGTTTGGCACCATCGTATTGCAGCGTCAGGGGTCTTCCGGCCACGCGAAGGCCCTGCCGGTCTATCCGAAATCCGGATGGTTGGGAGGCACGACGCTGACTGGGACCAGTGGCATGTCCGCGATGACGCCGGCGGCTGTCCGCGACACCGATAGTCACGCGATGCTGGGGGCTGTGATCACCACGCCCGGGACTTACACGGTTAAGGTGACAGACCGATTCGCAGGCGGTGTTCCGAAGGGGGTTGCGTATAACCTGCATGTGTCACGTGAGGGGCATGTTGTACCGGCCAGCGTAACGAAACCCGTTGCCGTGCAGGAGAAGCCAGTCGAATCCGGAACGGTGAATGGTCAGAACATTGATGCCGCCGCGAACTGGTACACCCTGAGCAATACAACTGTCGGTGTGAGCACTGCGGGGGTAGAATTTGCCTCGACATCTGTTCCATACACATCCATCGATGGTTTCGGTGATGGTCGACCTGACTATTATCAGTTTACGGTCAGCAGCGGCAATCTGGCGAGTGGCTCTTTGAGGGGCTTGATCGACATCGATCGTTTTGTTCAGAGTCGCACCGGGCTTCCACAGACTGGCCTGCAGGTGAGTTTGCAGAAGGCCGGCGGTTCAGCAGTCACGCTGACCAACTACGGGGCCGACGGCGATGCTAATCCGTTGAAGCAATTCACCATCACCGAGGCGGGAACCTATGTTGTCACCGTGACGGCAGCAACCTATAGGTCGGTGAAGATCGGGGGAAGCATTCTAAGCATCCCGACTCTGACCTACGGCGTCCCGGTGAATACTCAGTACCGCCTGAATCTCTCACTGAAGGGCCATGCAGTCAATGCGGAGCAACTGAGCCTTGTCGGGAAATCGATTACGATCTCGGCGACTGGCGGGGATATTCTTCGCAGCATTGTCAGCTACGATTCTTCGACATCCACGTATACGCTGAACCAGCCTCTGCCCTCAAATCTTCCGGCTGGCACCATATTCTCACTGCCAGTTTCAATCGATAGCCAGTTGCCGACTTACAATACTGATAGTGCGGCAATGAATGCGAGGAAAGATACATACACGGTATCGCTGACAGCAGCGCCTGCTTCTGGTGAGACTGTTCGGGTGTCTATAGCCGGGGCTAATACCCGAACCTACAACAGCGAGTTAGCGTCGCAGGGAGATGCTGTTGCTGAACGGAATTCCTCACAGGCTATTCCAGACCCCGCGATTACTGTTCTGCTGTTCAACTCTGCCAACTGGAGTACTCCGCAGACAGTGACGGTCCGTGCCGTTGACGATTCCTACGCCGACGGGCAGGACGCACAGGTCTTTGCTGGCATGGACCAGGTTGTGAACCGAATACGCGGGCCCGTGAATATTGAAGGCGGGCTTCGTATTGGTGGTGAACGCTTTCTGAACAATCCGGTGTTGCTGCCAGGTGAAACCAACTTCCCGGAGGCGGAGGGTTCGGTCACAACTCGGGATTCGGTGCTTCTTTCAGGCAGTAGTCACGCGAGGTTCTCGAACACAGCTGCGACATATTACGATGCGGATCAGCAGCTTGTGTCAGGCTTTGATCCACAGATGAACTCATATCCGTACAGTATCACGTTTATTGATGGTGCGCTCAGGAGCAGAGAGTTCAGGGTGCACTCTATCACGGGTACGACTGTGACGTTCACAGAACCGTGGCCGACGATTGATGGCGTCATGACGCAGCCGGCAATCGGAGATCAGTACTTTATTACGCCACTCAACCTGAACCTGTTCGTCACCGAATCAGAGCAGGTTGACGTTCTGAACGTGTGGAATACGAAGAGCCCGAAGAGCGAGTCGATGACGCTGACAGATACCAATCTTTCTGGACTTGGTATGGGGCAGGATACGGAAATTGGCGGCCAGGAATTTGTCGGTGGAATTACCTATTCGGATCTGGAATCGGTCAATATCCACCTGGGCAGCGGCAATCAGAGTGTGACGGTGGTCTCGACCCACGAAGGTGATACGTCAATCTTTTCTGGCTCGGGTGCAGACGACGTTCGCATCAAAACCATCAGCGGCCATACGCTGATTCACACAGGCACCGGTCTGGACTCTGTGATCGTCAGCAGCGATGACCTGACCATCGATCAGGTGACGGCCCTGCTGACGGTGGTGGGCGACGGTACTGGGGACAGTCTGACGCTCAACGACAGTTACGACACGAACGACAATAC
>CAIQIE010000044.1 GCA_903871805.1 uncultured Planctomycetaceae bacterium
ACTGATGGAAACCACTGCGAGGACGCCGTACACAATTCCACAGAGCACAAGACTGACGCGACGCCACAGGGGCGGCTGGATGGCTTTGGGAAGAAACCGAGTGTTCACACGAAGAATCTGAAACGCACCCACCGCAAGAATTGGGCTGGCCAGTAATCCCAGAACCTTAAACAGACTCAACGCGTTTTCGCCTTTGGACAGAGCAATCACGCCCCAGACCGCAAAGATCATCAACAGGCTGAAGTAAACGCGTCGCGCTTTATACTGACGCAGCCCGGGCCAGCCAGCCCATAACGCATCCGTACTAATACGAGTCAGGCAGTCGGTGTTGCCAAGCTGAGTGGAGAACAGAATCCAGAACCCATTAATCAACGCCAAAGCCCAGAAACCGGACCAGAGTTTTTCAGCCATAAAACGCGCCTGGAAGGCGCCCGCAGCATTGTCGGCGGGAATCGTATCGGGAGTGACGATGGCCAGGGCCAGATTCACGTTCAGGAACATTCCTGCCACGCACCCAAGTGCCCAAAGCAGAGACTGATCCACCATGCTGTATTTCCACCAGATGCTCCAGCGGCGAAGATTGTTGGCGGTTGTCCGGAATACACGTCCCACAGGCCGAACTTCCGTCTGCTCATCGCTGAGCATTCCCCCGATGGATCCGCTCCATGCGCCCATCCCCAGTCCCTTGTCTCGTGTCCAGTTTGAGATGGCAAGGTTACCCAGACCTCCGGAGCCGGCTGTCGCAGCAAAGACACCCAGCAGCATCCAGTCCATGTTCGGCGGAAGTGCCCCCGGAGTACAGAAACCGAGAGCTGTCTTCGTCCAGATATCCAGTGGCACAAACAGCACATTAGCGATGACCAGAAAGACGAATATAAAAATCACCATCGCCCAGGAAAGCTTCTCAAGCACATGCTCAATGGATTTGCCGCACTGCAGCAGCAGCACAGTTAATGCCAGAACACCAAGAGAAATGGCAAGCAGGGAACCACGATCAGATCCATCCGGATTGGGAAGATCACTGGTGGCCGCAGTAAAAAGCACATTGGCGCAGCCCAGCGCAAGTGCAGGTGTCGCCAGCTGCAGTGTTCCCGCAAGAATGTAAAAGATCCCCCAGAAACGCGAACCCGGATGAAGTCTCATAATGCCGGTCAGGACCGGTTCACCGGTGTACAGCGTGTAACGAATCGCTTCCAGATTGAAGACCATCTGCAGGAAGATGCCAAGCGTGGCAACCCACAGAATCCCGGTGCCATATCTGACAGTGGTCAGCGGACCGACAATCCATTCGCCACCACCAATGGAACCCGCCAGCAGGATCGCACCGGGCCCAATCGTTTTCAGGATGTTCGGAAACGTAAACGGCAGCGGTTCCGGAAGATCTCCTGTCTCCCAGTTCGGAAGACAGCCGTGATCACGAAGTCCTTCCGCCTGGTCTTCTCTGTCGTGATTCAGATTCTGATCGAGCATGAGCAGGACGTTTCCGTGTGAGAAATGAAGTCGGTTCAGAGATTCTGGAGACACTCGGGTGCCAATGGTTCTGTCATTCATCCAGGAAGATATTCCCGGAGCAGACTTTTTTATCTGCCACGATTCTGACAGGTCAGAGCACCCTCTGAACAGTCAGCACAGAAAATTCTATCAGAACATTTCTGAAGACCCGAACAATTTCCACGGAGCATGGCCGGAGGCAATCGCAACGGAAACCGGGAAATACGAAGAGCGATTTCAGGAAGTTGCGATAATGCTGATAAGAGGGTGAATTTCGACAACAACTATCAGAACGGGACTGCCAGGACATCGCGCCGTGAACCTTCCGGGAGGGCGATCCCTGTACGAGGTTAAGATGTGCAGGACCATGAAATTCGACGAGTGCCGACTACGCCATTTCCGGATGTCGTTCGGCATTTTTTGCGGAATTGCGGGAGATCGAGCGGTTTAAAATAGGACGGTTTTAGCGTCTTCAACGCACGCAAACGTGTCACAGTCGGAATTCCCGGAACAGGACTTCTTACTGTTTGCGGATCGGGAACCTGAAGCGCCGATCGTTTCAGAGGAGAATGTGTCGCCGAATTGAGGTATGTACCGATGCGCAGGTTTCTGTTTCCGCTTCTGACTATTGCACTTCTGGCCAGCACCACAGGCTGTTCAGTGGGGATGGCTCTGTTGCAGAGGATGCCAGCCCGACGTGCAGCGGCCACAGAGAAGCTGGTACAGGTCGCAGAGTTTCACGAAGCGCGCGGTGATTTTGCGGAAGCGGAAGCCACCTACCGGCGTGCACTGAAAGATGCTCCGGGAAATACGGATCTTCAGGAAAGGCTGACTGCGGTAACCGAACTGAAACGGCGACAGCAGGGGCAGAAAAACGAGGCTCTGGATCAATTGGATGGCCCACAGTCCATTGTTTCCGCCAACCGTCGACGCCGTGAAGAAGTTCTGGCCGAAAAGTCCGGGCCGATCCGTGCGGCTTCTTACGACGAACTTCGGAAAGCGAAACCTGAGTTTGAGGCTCGCGGACGGCGTTCCGATGTAGTCGAGTCGCGAAACGCGGACGAGGAACTGGTGGGACGGCAGTCTCCAATTCTGTAGACCGGCCGAAACACAAAGGCCTTCTCTGTTCCGGCCCACGCGAATGTTCAGCCCAGAAGCGCCATTTCAACGTTCAGGCCGGGACCGAAGCCGAGAATGACACAGGGCCCAGTGCTGCTCTGACGCTCCAGTTCCTTCAGGATGAAAAGAACCGTCGGCGACGACATGTTGCCGCAGGTCTGCAGCATTCTGAGTGACGGGGCAAGCTGATCCTCCGTGAGTCGCGCGGCTTCTGCCGTTGCAGACAGTATCCGTGGACCGCCAGGATGAATTCCCCAGTTGGGCACCGTTGCGATAGTCAGCCCGTGCCTGCCCAGAAATTCACCGAGAACAGTCGGCAGAAACTCGGTAATCAGTCGAGGCACCTCAGGGGAAAGGCTCATTTCAAATCCGGAATTGCGAATATTCCACGTCATCATGTCCCGGGTATTCGGAATCACATGTGACGCACTGGCAATCAGCCTTCCGGGAAGCTTTGCCGTGCGCGATGGCAGGCTGCCACCAGGCTCCTGTACGGCAGCCCTGCCCACGACAGCGGCGGCACCATCGGCGAACAGGGAGTTGGCGACAATTTTCTGAGGATCCCAGCCATACTGATGATGCAGCGTACACAATTCGATGGCGCAAATAAGGATCACGGCATTGGGGTCCGAAGCGGCAAAGGCATGTGCCACGCGCAGACCATTCAGGGCACCGTGACACCCCATGAATCCCACATGAGTTCTGGCAACGGCTGCGGACAATCCCAGATCCTCAATCAGGTACAGATCGACGCCCGGGGCACTGAAACCACTGCAGGACACGGTAATCAAATGCGTGATCTCGGCAGGATCAATGCCCGCATCCTGAATGGCGGCCGAGGCTGCACGAGCCGCCAGGGGAGGCGCATCAGTCTCATATCGCAGCATGCGATCTGCGGTCGTCGGGCCGCGATCGTCCACTGCCGTGACAAAGCGATAAAATCGCTCCGCAGTGGCTTCTCCATCGGAAGAGGATTCCAGCAGCACGCTATGACGGGATTGTACACCAGCACGACGGTAAAGTGCCTGAATCAAAGCCGGCGCGTTGCGCACGTCCGGTGTGTCGGCAGCCACACAGGTTGTGGCAAAAGTCGCAGCACCGCTCTGTGAGATCGAGTGTTCCGGCAGCGCAGTACCCAGGCCCAGAATTTCCAGCGAATTCATACAGATCATTCCAGCAATGGTGGCAACCGGTTGACTCGACGAACGAGCTGCTGAGTTACCAGAGGAAACAGGGATGCCCCTGTGAAAGTCAATCGAAGTAATAATGGATGACTCAGTATGGCGGACAACGCTCGACAAACGCCCTGTTCCCGAGCAACACACGTCTTCATCTGTCTGAGAAACTCATGCTCAATTTCCCGGGACCATGGCGCGGCCAGTCCACGCATCGCGAGTGGTAACGCCAGCGTCGCCGCCGTCATAGCCCATGCCATGCCTTCTCCGGTAAATGGTTCGACATACCCGGTAGAATCCCCCAGTAACAGCAGGCGAAAACCGGCAATTCGGGACGAACGACGCGTCAGAGGAACTGTCCCGCGAATCCCGGCTGTGTCGAGTTCTGCCGGAGGAGAAACCCCGGCCGACCGAAAGATTTCCTTCAGACAGGCGAGTGGAGAACCGCATCGTTGCAGGAAGTCACTGTCAACGGCAGCCGCAAGATTCCATTGCTGGTCTTCGGTTTCCACCATTCCACAGTAACCCTGCTGAGCGACCGCCATCAGAATTTCCCGTGAAGGATAGTCCGAGTTCTTCTGCGTCTGAGCAAAAGTTGCCCCCAGACCGATGCGCGAATTTGGCACAGGCCGGGACTGAAACCCCGGGAGCTGCGAAAGCGAGGGATGACCAAGTCCATCGCAGACCAGTACGACGTCAGCAGAGACCAATTCTGTGAGAGTGCCGGGCGACGTTCGATGCTCACGCTGAAGCAGGCCCTTCGCACCAGTCTCAAAGTCCAGGGACTCGCGACGGCGTCCCGTTCCCGTAATGGCGACCGTCCTATACGGTGGGTAAACGGCATTTTCTGAAGCATTTTCGACGGTGTCGATCTCCAGAGGCAGAACCTTCGCGGTGGTGTCATCGCAAAACTCAGCGCCAGCCCGAACTGCCTCGGAAACCAGCCATGCATCCATACGCTTGCGAGTCACCACGATTCCGCCCGGCATCGGGATCTTAATCGCTCGGCCACGGTACTGCACGCGCATACTATCTGTGTGCACCGGAGAAAGTTGCTGCAAACCGTCCTCCAGACCGGCTTGCCTCAGTAACTGCTGTGCCCTCAGATTCAGACAGCAACCACACACCTTAGACCGCGGGAAACTTTGACGCTCAATCAGTAGAACACGTAGTCCCCGCTTCGCCCCAAGAAATGCCGCGAGGCCGCCCGCAAGGCCCGCTCCGATGATGACCATATCGTACCTGCGGCCGGCACTCTGCTGGCCGTTCTCAGGCGAAACGCCCGGACAATCCATGGTCTCGTTAACGGAAGGCGTGGCGTCAGACATGCATTCGTCCAGACTCATACTCCGGACTCCATGATAGCAGAAAACGCTGTGGCCAGTGATGCTGCAGCCGCACTCCGGAAAGTCCGGCCTGCTCCGCCAGTTGTTTCACCTCGTCATCCGAGAAGGCTCCTTCAACGGACACCGGCCCATCGAAATGCACAATCGGGCTGCGACTAAGTATTCGGCAACCAACCCAGGCCAGGAGATAGCCTGGAAGCGTGCGTCGCAGATCATCCACCAGCAACAGTTGCCTTGTCACCTGGCGCATTCTCTGCAGTATCAAAACTGCATCCGCGGCCTCCAGATGATGCAGAAACAAACTATTCATCACCACATCCCACGACTTTCCCGGCAGCTCACCGTGAAGTGCGTCGCACTGATGAAACTGCACTCCGCTCACTCCGCTGCGATCAGCCAGAGCTGCGGCGTTTTCGACCGCTGTCGCACTGATGTCACACCCGTGAATCTGGAAAGGAATGCCGCGCTGTTGACACTTTTTTGCAAGCCTGATCGCGTGATCACCGCCCCCCGAGGCGATATCAAGGATTGTCAGCGGGCCGGAAGATCCTCGCGATAATGCCGACCGCTCAATCGCCTCCCAGATCGAAGCCCCGGTGCGACTCCACCAGTTGATCCTACGCAGACCGGCAAGGGCCTGATCATGCAATTGAGGATCCAGGTCCGGATTGTCCATCAGTTCCGTCTGACGATTTCTGAATCGAATTCGTTGATAAAGGAAACTCGTTCGCAATGTGAATTCCATTTCTTCGCTGCGATCCGTTGCGAATCGTGTCAGGGAAACTTCCCGGAACCAGAGCAGGCTGAACAGAAACAGAAATTCAGGAAGACCGTCAGTGGCCCACCGGAAACACAAAAGTGCAGTACACGGCACCCCTCCGTGACTTTTGTCATTCACCAGGCTTACTCAATCGCAAAGTGTGCTAAAACACTGACAAAAAACCTGAGAATTCTGTAAAAAAAACGTGGAACGGGTGTCAACAGTAAACCAAAACGCATTGCCGCAACAAAGCACTCACGTGGTTCGTAATGTCGCGAATCAGGGGACCCGACGCAAGCGTCGGTTCGATGTGCCCGTCCCCGATAGCGAACTATGGTTCAAATATCTCATTCCCGACGAATCGAAGCTGTTTCTAAGCAGGTCCCACTTTGTCGCTCTGCGATTGACTTACCCTGAACTAAGGGAAAACCATCCATTGAAAAATGACGGCGATGGTTCACATGCCCCCGACCATGTTCCCGAAAATCATGCAGTGCTGATTGTGATCAAGCCCACACTCACTGGCGATGAACCACCTGACCTGCTGGCCCGCCGCCGCATGAATGAAGGGTTCCCGAACGATGTAACCATCAACCAGTTTCTCGATCCGAACCAGTTTGAATCATACGTAATGCTGGGCCGTCATATCGGCGACGAACTCGACGCATGGATCGAAGGGAAAGGGGAAGGGGGCCTGGGGCGCATCGACTTGTCCACGCCTGCGTGTTCCTCTGAAAAACAGCAGCCGCCGGGATGACTACGGACCGGTCTTGCTGAAGCAAAGGGGCGGCCAACTGGAAAGCGCAGCGTCCTCGGATTGCTCTTACCCCGTCATTGCCGCGCAGGCGGGAAGCTATCACGACGAACTGGTTTTCCGCCTTCATGGGAATGGCGCGGCCTCGCCGGGCCATGGCAAAGAAGTCGTTTATCGAAGTCCTGCGGGGAAATCTCCACCGACCGCGAGAGTGCTGCAGCAGAAATGAGACTCTCTTTGCACAGGCGATCAGTCATCGTACGATACAACCACGATTCGATATTCGTGGAACCATCAGGAGAATTTGTCGCATGGAACTTGCTTACCTGTCCGGCTGTTTTGCCTTGCTGATGGTGACAACGGCGATGGCGGAGGACACCTTTATACCGTTGTTCGACTTTGTCGAAGCTGATGCCCCCAAAGAGTGGCAGGCGGTCAACGATGGGGTCATGGGAGGAGTCTCTGAGGGCAAATTCAGGATCACCGACGACAAGACGATGGAATTCTTTGGCACGCTGTCTTTGGAAAACAATGGTGGCTTTGCTTCGGTACGGTCGAAGGCCAGGAAACTCGGCCTGGAAAAGGGCGATACGCTGGTCGCCAAAGTCCGTGGCGATGGACGGGAATACACACTGAACCTGTACCCGAATAGATCGAGAACCGCCTTTTCCTACCGAGCCACGGTGAAAACCGAGAAGGATCGGTGGATTGAAATCCGAGTCCCGCTGAATCAATTCGAGGCCACGTCGTTTGGCCGTGTGGTCAGGGGAGCCGGCCCTGTGAAACCAGAGGAGATCACATCCATCGGTGTTCTTTTGGGTGACAAAAAGGCCGGGCCATTCAGGATGGAAATTGAGTGGATCAAAGTTCAGCGGGCAGGGAAGTGACCTGCTCAGGAAAGATCAAAAACGGATGCTGACTGCGACGCAGGCCTCGCGGGGAACTGATTTCCGGAAAACGCGGCAGAGCATGGTGGGCAGAGCATGGGGACACACCACCTTCGAACCGTTGCCGGGGGGCTGGATTCTGAAGATTGCAGGACTTTTACGCAGCGTGCAGACTTCAGAGATTGCAGTGCATGGGGACACACCACCTTCGAACCGTTGCCGGGGGGGGCTGAATTCTGCAGATTGCAGGACTTTTACGCAGCGTGCAGACTTCAGAGATTGCAGTGGCTTGTTGCCAGAAAACAACAGCCGCAGGGACGACTACGGACCGGTCTTGAGCAAACAAAGTGGTGTGTCCCCATGCATCGGCGTTTCCGCGCAACAAGAGCCGCGACCGTAAGGGAGTCGGTCAGCATTTCCGCGCACGGCGTGCTCAAGAAACGCACCCGGCGCTTACGCTTAGGGCTCGATAAATAGAGTGCATGGGGACACACCACCTTCGAACTCAGGTGCCATGCACCTGCAACTGCAAAGTCAATAGCGAAAATTATTTACGTCAACACTTTCCGCAGAGTGTGGTATTCACCAACCCGCGTTACGCGGAATCGAGATCGACGAATCCTGAATTGTTGGCAGCACCCGGTGCCATGCACCCTGGGCTGCATGCCCTTCAAGGCCTTTGCAAAATTGCAATCCAAAACGATGCCGCACGCACCCCGAATCGGGGGTGCCAGAAAATAGCCGGTTGGTCAGCGCAGCGCCACCACCGGAACTGGTCCCCGAGATGCTCCCAATTCGAATCCGCAAGGATGAGTCCGTCCAAATTGCAAGGGGAAGCGAAATGGGGACGGGAAGCGAAATAGGGACACAGCATTTGGCAGGTTGCGTGTCGCGATTGTGACAATCGCAGGCGCTGTGTGAATCGTGTCACCTTTGCTGGCGTGTTGCCATCCGGCAGCATCTCCACAACAGGTGCAGGTGCGGCGTCTTTCGGAATTTTGACCTGCTCCCACAAAATGCTGTGTCTCCGGAAGGAACACCCAAAGTGCTGTGTCCCCGGAAGGAACCGGAAGGAATCCTGTGCGGGTGTGTTTCTCCGCTTCCTCACGGGCGCGGCTCTCACGAATCCGCGGCCATCCACCTGTGGTTTTTTGGGGTTTACTCAAAATCGGACCGAGAATCGCGGGCGAACCACCGATGTGGTTTTACTGAGAATCAAATGCGCGTACAGTTTTGGCAACGATCGCGGCATGACCCTGCCCCTCAGCGCCAATTTGACTATGGCCGTTGGCCAATTGGGTATTGTGGGGGTTGTGTTCCAGGGGCGTTGCCCCTGGCTATGGTGACTATGGCCGTTGGCCAAATGGGTTGGGCGTTGCGCCTCAGCCTGGGTGGCCACGAACCTGGGTGGCCATGAGCCCGCAGGCCAGAGCCCGGGGACACACCGCCTTCAAACCGTTGCCGATGGGTCCGGTTCTGCGGATCTCAGATCCTGGACGCAGCGTGCAGGCGACAGAGATTGCAGTGTCCTGTTGCCGAAAAGCATCAGCCGCAGGGACGACTCCTGAACGGTCGTGCGCAAGGACAGTGGTGTGTCCCCAGACAGGTCCTGCATCGGTCTTCTGTTGGGTGACAAAAAGGCCGGGCCATTCAGGATGGAAATTCAGTGGATCAAAGTTCAGCGGGCGGGGAAGTGACCTGCTCAGGAAAGATCAAAAACGGATGCTGACTGCGACGCAGGCCTCGCGGGGAACTGATTTCCGGAAAACGCGGCAGAGCATGGTGGGCAGAGCATGGTGGGCAGAGCATGGTGGGCAGAGCATGGGGACACACCACCTTTGAACCGTTGCCGGGGGGCTGAATTCTGCAGATTGCAGGACTTTTACGCAGCGTGCAGACTTCAGAGATTGCAGTGCCTTGTTGCCAGAAAACAACAGCCGCAGGGACGACTACGGACCGGTCTTGAGCAAACAAAGTGGTGCATCCCCCAGGCATCCCCCATGCATCCCCCCGTGCATCCCCCCGTGCATCCCGTCCCGTCGTAATCGAAAAACACTCCTGACTGACACGGTGTGGGATGTTTTTGGGTCGCAGGGTCGCAGGGTTTCCGAGCACGAACGCGAGCACGAACGCGAACGCGAACGCGAACGCGAGCACGAACGCGAACGCGAGCACGAGCACGAGCACGAGCACGGGCAGGGGCAGGGGCAGGGGGAGGAGAGAGGCTGAAGCGGCGAAACGATCACATGGCATTGAGGGAGGGCGTTTTTCCTGCAGCCCCCGGCGCTTACGCTTAGGGCCCGATGAACGCAAAACGGGCGAATCAAGCCCCCCGCCACCAAGAGCCGCGACCGTAAGGGAGTCGGTCAACATTGCCGCGCACGGAGTGTGCGACAAACGCACCCGGCGCTTACGCTTAGGGCTCGATGAGCGCAAAACAGGCGAATCAAGCCCCCGCCACCAAGAGCCGCGACCGTAAGGAAGTCGGTCAGCATTGCCGCGCACGGAGTG
>CAIQIE010000045.1 GCA_903871805.1 uncultured Planctomycetaceae bacterium
ACCATGGACTTCATGGACGGCTTCTTTCGGCAGCACAATGTCGATGTCATCCTCGCCGAATACGGGTTCAATGGAGCCGATATCGCTCCGATCGCCAAAGCCCTCGGCATCCCTCTGGTGGTCTACTTTCACGGCCACGACGCCCACCGGGAACCGGAGATCTCCGCCTATCGCGATCGCTATCGGTTCATGTTCGAGTATGCCTACCGTTGCCTGAGTGTTTCACACTACATGACGCAGGCCATGCTGGCACTGGGGGCAGACCCGGAGCGAATCGTTTACAATCCCTACGGTGCGCGAGAGTATTTCTTTGACGTGCAACCCGACTATCGACCGACCCTGATTGCCGTAGGTCGCTTCGCCGACATCAAAGCGCCGTATCTGACACTGGCTGCCTTCCAGAAGATCGCTGCGGATAATCCGCAGGCTCGTTTGGTCATGGTGGGTGATGGGCCATTGCTGGAGTGCTGCCGGAGTCTGTCACGCACGTGGAATCTGGAATCGCAGGTCTCATTTCCCGGAGCACTGGTTCACGAACAATTTCTGCCACTGCTTGCACAATCACGGGCGTTCGTTCAGCATTCCGTGGTCACCAGCTACGGTGATGCGGAGGGCACACCAAATTCCGTACTCGAAGCTCAGGCTGCTGGCCTGCCGGTGCTTTCAACGCGACATGCCGGAATCAATGAGGCCGTCGTGCATGGCGAAACCGGTTTTCTTGTCGCGGAACGGGACATCGATGCGATGGCCAGCCACATGCAACAACTTCTCAGAGACGAAAGTCTGTGTCGACGCATGGGAACCGCCGCACGACAGCATATTTCCGCGAATTACAACATCCAGCGGCACATTGGTACCCTGAGCGATGTCCTCGCGCAGGCAAGGGCGATTCGACGCTGAACTATTCCGATGAAATATCATCCCAAACACGCTGACTCATCGGAACAGCATTGATTGAAGCGGTGGAGACGCCGCGGAATTTAACCCCGGGCTGATAAGCGACTGTCGATAGCCTGTTCGTAATGATCACTCCGGGGCCACCGGTGGCGAGTGCTGCCGCTGCTTCGTCGGGAATCCAAGCTGAAAATCAAGGAAATGGGCAGTCGCTGCTTTTTATCTGCTGCTATGTCTGGCTGGAGAAACTCCTTCAGCCACGGCGATTATCAGAAGAAGTGACCGGTCCACGTATCCGTTCCGGGTGACCGGAGCGGCGTTACTTGTTGACAATCCAAACCGAGACGTCGTGTCAGCTTTCCCTGTCATTTCATTTTTGACTGTTGCTCTATGACGGCCATTCTGGGTATCTCTGCATTCTACCACGACAGCGCCGCGGCGTTGATTGTGGACGGTCAAATTGTTGCTGCCGCACAGGAAGAACGCTTTACGCGGCGTAAGCATGATCCCGCGTTTCCAGCCAGAGCAGTTGAGTACTGCCTGCAGGAAGCCGGGCTGACCGCGGCCGATCTGGACTATGTGGCATTTTACGAGAAGCCACTGATCAAGTTTGAAAGGCTGCTGGAAACCTACCTTGCGTTCGCACCCACGGGCTTTCGCAGCTTTCTGATGGCAGTACCCGTCTGGCTGAAGGACAAATTGTACCTGAATCGCGCGATTCGCAAGGCACTGCCCAATGCCACGCGTGCCAAACTGGTTTACACGGAGCATCATGAGAGCCATGCCGCCAGTGCGTTCTTTCCCAGTCCCTTCGAGCAGGCCGCGCTGCTGACGCTGGATGGCGTCGGTGAATGGTGTACGACCACCTGGGGCGTCGGGCGCGGAAATCGGATCGAACTGAAAAGTCAGATCGGCTTCCCACATTCCCTCGGGCTGCTCTATTCCGCAGTCACCTATCACTGTGGTTTCAAAGTTAACAGCGGCGAATACAAACTGATGGGACTCGCCCCCTATGGCAAACCTGTCTACGCCGATCTGATGCGGCAGCACCTGATCGATGTGCGTCCCGATGGCAGCTTCTGGATGGATATGCAGTACTTCAATTACTGCCAGGGGCTGACCATGACGAACGATCGGTTCAGTCAGTTGTTCGGGATGCCTCCCAGAAAACCGGAGTCGCAGCTGGAACAAAAGCACATGGACATGGCGGCCAGTATTCAGGAAGTCACCGAGGATCTGGTGCTGAAGATTGCCGCACACGTGCATCGTGAGACCGGAATGAAGCATCTGGTACTCGCCGGGGGCGTGGCACTGAATTGCGTGGCGAATGGCAGACTGCTGCGAGAAGGTCCGTTCGATGACATCTGGATTCAGCCGGCCTCCGGTGATGCGGGGGGCGCATTGGGCGCCGCTGAGTTTGTCTGGTACCAGTTGCTGCAGAACCCCAGAACGACCGGATCTGTGGATGCCCAGCAGGGAAGTTTGCTGGGGCCGCAGTTTTCCAACGGCGAGATCGCGGCGTTCCTGGATCGGGAAGGCGTAAAATACACACGTTGCGATTCGGATCAGGCACTGATTGAAAGTGTGACGCAGATTCTGACGGAAGAAAAGGTCGTGGGCTGGTTTCAGGGCCGTATGGAATACGGACCCCGTGCCCTGGGAGCTCGCAGCATCATCGGTGATCCGCGTTCTCCGAAAATGCAGTCGGTGATGAATCTGAAGATCAAGTACCGCGAAAGCTTTCGCCCGTTTGCCCCGATCGTGCTGCGGGAAGCGGCTTCAGACTGGTTTGAAATTGCACCTCAGCACGAAAGTCCGTACATGCTGATCGTTGCAGATGTACGCGAGGAACGAAAGACGCCGCTCACGGAAGCTCAGAAATTGGTGATGTCAGAATCTGCGGACCTGTGCGAACGCGTCAACGTGCCTCGCTCAGCGATTCCAGCCGTGACACATGTTGACTACTCGGCCCGTCTGCAGACGGTGGACGCCGTACGGAACCCGCGACTGCATCAGGTTCTGAAAGGCTTTCTGCAGCAGACTGGATGTCCGATTCTGGTGAACACCAGTTTCAATGTCCGCGGTGAGCCCATCGTGTGCACGCCCGAAGATGCCTTGAGATGCTTTCTGGCCACGGAAATGGATGTGTTGGTACTGGAACATTGTATCATTCGAAAAACCGACAACGCGTCGACTCAGACAACCGAAGAGCGACAGCGTCACCTGGCAAAGTTTGATCTGGATTAGGAACCGGTTGCCATCATACTGTGTGAGCGGCAACGCGCTAGCGGCCGGTTGCGATTGGAACGGGAGGGCGCGGCTCCTGCCAAGCCGCAAGCCCCATCGGCTCAATTGGAACTTCGCCCTCCCAGGGTGGAAGGCATCAGCTCAGTTGAGACTTATCCCTCCCAGGACCGTGTCGCAGCCCCGTTGGTGCACTGTCGCCAGCAGAAGTTAAAAAGAGAGTCGCAGTCATGAAACTTCCCAATCCTGATGCACGCATGCTGCGTCAGTTCGGCTTTTTGTGCATTTTGTTCTTTGGCATTCTGGCGGGTCTGCAGTATTTTCGCAGCGGTAACCCGACTGCCGCGATGATTCTGGCGGGTCTGGCCGTCAGCGGTGGCCTGCTGGGAGCGATACGTCCTCTGTGGCTGAAGCCCATCTTCATGGGCTGGATGATCCTCGCCTTTCCGATTGGCTGGGTCGTCTCTCACGTGCTGCTGGCGGGCCTGTTCTATGGCGTATTCTTTCCGCTGGGGATGATTCTGCGGGGCCTGGGACACGATCCCCTGAGACTGAAAAAGCCGGTGGGAGACAGTTACTGGCAGGCGCGTTCGCCGCAGACAAATGCGAGACGCTATCTGCGACAGTACTGAGATCGTCCCGGTCGATGCGCGATGATGTGATTGATTGAACCCGACAGTACACAGTTCCCGAGCACTTTGGGCATGTCCGCGGCAGATCTGACGGATGCCCGGACGGATAGGAGATGGTGACCAGATGACAGACAACTCAGACTTCAGAAAAATCGCTGAGGACGAATCCGGTGGTTCCATCGTCAGCGAATTCTGGGGTTTTCTGAAGAGTAATAAAAAATGGTGGCTGGGGCCCATCGTGGTCATGATGCTGCTGCTGGGCGGCCTGCTGCTGCTGTCAACGACCGCGGTTGCACCGTTTATCTACACGCTGTTTTGATTAGTGAGTATTTCATGAGACCTTCTCAACCACGAAAAGACAGGTTTTGAACCACGAAATACACGAAACACACGAAAAATGGCAAACGTGACTTCGCACTTGTGGGTGTTGCATTCGTTCAATTCTTTTGATTCGTGGTGAACCAAAACACAGACATCGTGTGATTCCAACCGTATTCTCTGCTCCGTCTTTTCGGAGTTTTCGTGTATTTCGTGGTTAATGTGTTCCTGCGATTTTCAACGGGCTGATATGCGACCTTCTGACTCTGGTTCACTCTGGCTCCACTCGTTGGTCCTCGCCGTGTTGGCTCTGGTGTGCCTGCGTATCGGCAACTTGTGGGATACATTCACACGCCAGCAGCATCCCTCACTGGCTTTGATTCCAGTGCCGGTGGTATTGCTTGTGGGTTTGGTATTTCTGTGGGACCGACTGGGCGCTGCGATGCTGGCCCTGCCACGTCTGCACAGTCGCCCGTGGCCCTTGAAACGTCTAATCTTCGGCGTGTCCGTGCTTGCTGCTGCGGTTCACCTGACTGGAGCAGCACTCGGTTTCGGCAAGCCGACGTCCTTCGGGCGGTTGCTGGTCGTCCTTGGTTTTTCAGTGCTGGCGGTCCCGATTGCGACAGCGTGCGCACAGGTGACCAGCGAATTTCAGTTGCGGCAGGTCCTGAAGAAGCGCGGAGTGGCGCCTGTGCTGGCGGCCATGGTCAGCATGATGTTGTGCGGCGTGTTTCTGGCCGGTTTGGAAGCATTCTTCGGCCTGCTGAATTCCCGCAAGCCGCCGGGCCCGCAAAAGGTCTACGCGGGCGAATACTTGAATCCGGGTGCATTTTATCGCACCGACGTCGAGCTGGGAACATCGCTGCTGCCCGAGACGACAGTTCAATGCGGACTGCGAATCGATCAGCGTGCAGTCTGGGATGTCCGGTACACCACGGATGCTGCAGGAAGACGGACCACCACGCTCCCTTCGGGAGCCCAACCGGACAAGTGTGCGGTCTTCTTTGGTTGTTCGTTCCTGTTCGGTGAGGGCAGCAACGATGATCAGACGATACCGTCGCAGTTTTCGGCGGCGTCGCCCCGGTTTCGCGGCTACAACTATGGTGTGCCCGGATACGGCACGCAGCACATGCTGGCGCTCCTTGAATCGAATACGCTGACTCAGGAAGTCACAGAACGCTCAGGTTTGGGCATCTACCTGTACCTGGAGGACGTGCACGAGGCTCGTGTTGTGGGCGACATGGATATCGTGAATAGTTTTGGTACCGATTTTCCCTACTACCGGCTGAACGACGACGGCTCGGTGTCTCGGCAGGGAAGCTTTACGACGGGCCGCCCAGTCACGCACTGGTTGTATTCGGTGCTGGGAGGCAGTCAGACGCGATCATGGCTCGGATTGAATTTTCCTCGTCGCAGCGCGGCACACTTTGCACTGACGGCTGCGGTTGTAAAACACGCGCGGGACCTGTTCCTGTCGCAGTTTCCGGGCAGTCGCTTTGTGGTGGCGGTGTACCCGAAACCCGGGCTGCACCGCAAAAGTCTGCAATTGATGGTCGACGCTGGTGTTGAGGTCGTGGATCTGAGCACTTTGTTTGATCCCGGGGCTGATGAAATGCACTTTGCTGGTGACGGGCACCCCACGCCACTGGCCAATCAACTTGTTGCTGAGGCGATAGTCAGGGATCTGGTAATCGATAAATCACGATAGAAGATAGTTGTACTGCGTGGATTGTAGACACCTCATCAACAGCAAAATCTTTGTTATGCCGGGAAGAAAATTGTGTGACGACCGTCGATGCCAGATCCGGGAAATGTGAATTCACGAAACGACAAAATGAGCGATAACCACGCCAGGTGTGATGACGGGCAAGGCGCCTGAGCGGCATTTTCCAATTGCAAACTCCGCAAAGCTGTTTTATGCTGGCTGGTTGTCTCAGTCGCTAAGCTGATGAATACCAACCACATCGAATCAGGTGTGATCTCGTAATGAACACTCACTGGTGAAATGAGAAGAACTTCCGGATAGTCCGTAAATTCCAAAGTCTCCGATCTGCAGATTGGTGACAGCAATCGCGGTCACGCCCGGTTACTAAGGTGATAGAGTTGCCTGTTGAATTTGGAGCCATCGTTCAGTGACCACTGAAAAACAACGTTATGAGCTGCTGGATGGATTGCGAGGGATCGCGATGGCAGCAGTGATGATAGAGCATTTCGGAGGCCTGCCGATAAAGTATTTCGGCTTCGGCTACTTCGGTGTCGATCTGTTTTTCGTGCTCAGTGGCTTTTTGATTACTGGAATCCTGCTTAAATGTCGCGGTAAGAGTTTCGGAGAGAATCTCTGGGTTTTCACCGGTCGGCGAGCTATGAGAATTTTTCCGCTCTACTACGCTCTGCTGGCAGTGCTTTGTCTTCTAAATTACAGAGGTGTCAGGACAAATATTGTTCCGCTCGCCACATACACATGGAACTACTACTGCATTGGGGCAGACCCGTTTTACCTTTGGTCACTTTCGGTTGAAGAGCAGTTTTACCTCTTCTGGCCAATCGTCATACTAGCACTGAGGGGGAGCCGCCGCTATATGCTTGCCGTCGTCGTATTGCTGACAGCGGCCAGTTACTACCAATTGCTTTATGGCACCGTGGAGTGGTTGTCGAAATTTAACTACACCGGTCTGCCGAACCGAATGGGGTCTCTTTGTGTAGGGGCTATAGCGGCTATTCTTGTGGCAGACGGGAAGGATCGCTTTGGGTACCTGAAGAAAAACAGGCTGCTTGAGATCTTCAGCCTCATCGCAATTCTGTTGAGCGGGATGTCGATGCGATCCGAAAGTGGCATCGTGAGCAGTTTTCGTGCTGCTTACCCAGTGATGGCTCTTGGCTCAGTCATCCTGATTGTGAAGTGTGCAACCCATAATGGGTGCTCGGGCCTCCTCACGAAGCTTCTGTCACAACGATTTCTGGTTCAGTTCGGCCGATTATCATATGCAACTTACCTTGTGCATGTGCCGCTTGGAGAATGGTTGAGAAACACGATAATAGGGCCGTTGTGGCATCAGATTCCCTTTGAAGCACTGGGGCCATTTTCATTTCTACGTTGGCAAAGTTGGCTGTTAGTGTTGCCTTCTGTCACGATTTCAAGCTTTCTGCTTTCCATGGCCAGCTGGCATCTTCTGGAGCGACCATTGTCAGATCTTAAAGAACGTTGGTTCCGATCTGCTTAGACTCGGGTGCTGGAGATTCAATGGTGCGATCCATCCTTGTGTGAATGAGTTGAGAAAGTTCTCTGGTGCTGTACGACAGTTTGACTAAGAGAGCAGCAGTGGACCGGCGTTTGGCGTTCACTTGCGTGTTTTCCGACAGAGCTCAAAGACTACGGTGTACGCTACTGGAGATGAGTTGTGCCTGGGTCATGGGGCGCGGGATCTGTGGCGGCTACGGAGAGTGAGTTCGCGTTTCCAGGATTTTGAGCGATTCGCTGGCCCCGTAGTAGGTTACATAACGCGTTTGGTCGTGCGTCGATAAGGTTATTTTATGCCTGAGGAAGTTAAGCTGAAAGGTCTGTGTGAAAATACACGAGACCATCTGAACGGAGAGAACCCTGTGGGAGCGATCCGATCCTACAGGCCTGATATTGACGGACTTCGGGCCATTTCAGTGCTGATGGTTGTGTTTTTTCATGCTGGAGTCGGGTTTCCCGGGGGCTTTCTTGGCGTTGATGTTTTTTTTGTTATTTCAGGGTACTTGATTACGCTGATTATTTTAAACGATATTAAAGGGGGTCAGTTTTCGTTGGGCCGATTCTGGCTGCGAAGACTTCGGAGAATTATTCCAGCTTCCCTTTTGACTCTTGTTTCTGTTTTAATCACCGGCTACTGGCTGCTGCTGCCCGCTGATCTGCTTGAGTTGTGCAGTTCTTTGCGAGCAAGTCTTCTGTTCTCTGCAAATGTTTTCTTCTGGCGGAACACGGGGTATTTTGACGGCGATGTGGATTTGAAGCCGTTGCTGCATTTCTGGTCACTTGCTGTGGAGGAGCAGTTTTATCTGTTTTATCCATTGTTTTTGATGTGGATTCCGCCTGTCTCTCGTCGAGGAAGGTTCGTTTTTTCTCTTGTTTTGGGTATCAGTCTGTTGGTTGGGTTTTACGGGCATTTGAGGTATCCCGGTGCGGCTTTTTTCCTGTTGCCATGCAGAGCATGGGAACTTATGCTTGGAGGGGCCATCTGTCTCCTGCCTGAGAGGTTGTTTCGGATTTCTCGTTTTTGGAAGATTGCCGGTGTCGTTGGGCTGCTCGCGATTGTTTTGTGCGGCTTTATCCCTCGTTTGTCCTGGGCAAGGTGGTGTCCCCCTGCACTTGTGCCGTGTCTTGGGGCAGTTGGAGTAATTCTGTCGGGGAGTGTGCAGGGGGGGCTGTCCGCGAGGATTCTGTCTATTCGACCGTTGGTGTCCGTTGGGGTGGTCTCGTTCTCGGTTTATCTTTGGCATTGGCCGATCCTGTCATTTTTACGACATCTGGAAGTTGACCTTCAGTTTGATGTTGGGGGCGTGACTTATCGTATCGCGTGTGTGGTCCTGTCCTTGCTGCTTGGGTTTGGTTGCTACAGGCTTGTCGAGGAGCCGTTTAGGAGGAGACGGTTAATATCTCAGGACAGAAGATATGTGTTGGCAGTATTGTTTTTGATTCTGGGATGTTTGTTTTTCGCACAGCTGACGATCTTCGGTGAAGGGTTCCCTGGTCGTTTTAGTGAGCAAGTGTTGCGGTACGCGTCTGCGGCGGATGATTACAGTGGCAGGTTTGTTCGATCTATGAGTGCCGCGGATGTTCGTGCGGGAAACCTGTACTCATGTGGGCCGGTAGAGTCTGGGAAGCGGTGGCTTCTCCTGGGCGACAGCCATGCGATCTGCTTACTTCCCGGCATTGCACCTCTGGCTGAAGCGGGTGGGGTCAGAATTGATCAGGCGACCAGGTTTTCCACCGCTCCTCTGCCCGGCTTTAATCATTTGGCGATTTGGCAGAACGACGGCGGGGAAGCGTTTGTTGATGCGGCGATGGAAGTCGCAGTGAGTGAATCCTACGATTGCGTTGTGCTCGCTGCAGCGTGGGAGGCTTATGTCGATTGGCCAACTTTTGATGATTCTCTGGAAAGGTGTCTCGGCCAACTGCTGAGGGCTGGCAAGTTCGTGATCTTTGTTTTGCCGGTTCCACAGCAGAAGGGAAATGTGCCTATGATGTTGTCGGGGCGAATTCGGACGGGCCTCGGTGTGGAGGGTGTCGGCGTGTCTGTCATTGAGCATGAGTCGAAGCTTGTTGGCTTAAGAAAGGTTCTCGAGCGGATGGACGGCCCTGGGCTGACTGTACTGGACCCCGTTGCTGCTTTGGTGGGGCAGGACGGTTTGATTCATGCCGAAATGGGAGGAGAGTCACTTTACTGCGATTTCAGCCATCTTTCACATGCGGGCAGTCAACGCGTGGCAGGATTGCTCTTCCGCTGCATGAGTGAAGCATTGAAGCCCTGATTGTACTTGTCACAGTTTCATTGATTTGCTGAGTTTCGTTCCTGCTCATTAGTCCATCAAACAGAAGGTGCAGGACGCTGAAACTTTAAAGCGCGGAGTGACTGCGGGCTCAGGATTGCAATGAATAGCGGAGGATTTTCATTCTTTGCAGCCTGTGTTAGGGTGCCTGTGGTAAAACGATGAAAATTGCGAGTCACTACCGATTTCAGTTTTTGGGAGATTCCCATGGAAACAATTCCCTTCAATAAGCCGTTTATCGCTGGGAAAGAGCTGTATTACATTGCTCAGGCCGTGACCATGGGCAATCTGTCGGGGGACGGGTATTTCACGAAGAAGTGCGCTCAGATACTACAGGAGCGATTTTCAGTACCCAAGGTACTGATGACCCCGTCCTGTACGGCCTCGCTGGAAATGGCGGCGCAGTTGTGCGATGTCGGACCGGGGGACGAGGTGATCATGCCGTCCTACACGTTCGTCTCCACAGCCTCCGCCTTTGTGCGAATGGGGGCGACCCCTGTCTTCGTGGATATCCGCCCGGACACTCTGAATATTGACGAGACACTGATCGAAGCGGCGATCACTCCCCGGACAAAAGCGATCTGCGTGGTGCACTACGCCGGCGTCGCCTGCGAAATGGACTTGATCATGGAGATCGCTCGCAGGCACAAACTGAGAGTGGTGGAGGACGCAGCGCAGGGGGTAAATTCGTGGTACAACGGACGGGCACTGGGGGCCATTGGCGACCTTGGTTGCTACAGCTTTCATGAAACGAAAAACTACATCTGCGGCGAAGGTGGAGCTCTGTGCATCAATGATCCGGAGTTGATTCAACGCGCCGAGATCATCAGGGACAAAGGCACGAACCGTCAGCGCTTCTTTCGCGGTGAAGTGGACAAGTACACGTGGGTGGAAGTTGGCTCCTCGTACGTGCCCAGTGAAATCTGTTCCGCCTTTCTGTATGGCCAGTTGGAGGAAATGGAGCGAATTTCGCAGCGGCGGCGGCAGATCTACGATGAATATGCGAAGCAGTTGCAGGATCTGGAGTCTCAGGGGCTGATCAGATTGCCGTGGATACCTGCCAATTGCGACAGCAATTTTCACTTGTTTTACGTGATTGTGGAGTCGCAGGCTCTGCGGGATGCCGTGCTGGAGCAGATGCGTCAGGATAGCGTACGAGCTGTCTTTCACTATGTGCCGCTGCACTCTTCGCCCAAAGGGCGTGAGCTGGTTGGAGACGTCAGCCTGCCAGTGACGGAGGATTTGAGCAGCCGACTGATTCGCATGCCGTTTTATTATGCGATGACAGAAGAAGAGCAGCAGCGAGCGATTGACAGCCTGACTATCGCTGTTGTGCAATTCAACGCCACCGCCGCCATTCATTAATGGGCCGCGGATTTTCTGATGGCGAGATATCGAGGGCTTGACCTCGCACGTGTTGCACGTTGTTGATCGCCCGTGCCCGCTGCTGCTCAGGCGGCGACCCGACCATCCGAACAATCGCGAATTCACCGCCCGGCCGAGTGCATCGAATTTATGAGACAGGCGGGTGCGGAAAGGTCGACGACAGTTGTTGGCCTGCCGCTGAGCAGTTGCCTCGGTTCGTCTCAGCGTCGCCCAACTTGTTTGTCTGTCGCGACACGTCCATGACCGGTTTCTTCCGGTTGTGGCCACCCCGAAGAAGTCTTATATGCGCGTTCAGAAACTCGATTGGGATTCAGACTTCTTTGGATTTCCTGTTGGGCGTCTAATGGAGTGGGGTGGGCAGCAGTCTGCTCAGTCGATCCTTCGACTCGTGCGTGACTCAGGCTGTCGCGTGGTCTATGCGGCCTCTAAGTCACTTCAGCCGGGGTTGGAGACGCATTATGTGTTGACCCAGGTAGAGCTGGAAATGTCCTTTGCACATGGGCCCGATTCCGCAAGTGCACGGGAATCCGGGGAGGGCCGCGAGGCAGATCTGCATGGGTTAACGCGGGTCGTGATTGAAAAACATCGGGGTCCTGCGGATGCAGCGCTACGCGAACTGGCTCGCCAGGCGGGCTGGTCGTCACGATTTTGTGTGGATAAACGTTTTGGCAGATCGACGTTTAAGGCCCTCTATGCGAAGTGGATCGAACGCAGTTGTTCCGTGGAAATTGCCGATGTGGTGCTGACGGCATTGCTTGGGCAAACCCGAGCGGGATTGGTGACGGGAACGCTCAGGCCGCCGATGGCGAAAATTGGCTTGATTGCAGTCGACAGTGACTCACGTGGTCTGGGTGTCGGCCGGCTACTGATGGAGCAGTTCGCAAGTTTGGCCATGGAAGCCGGATGCAGTGGTTTATCGGTCGTCACCCAGGCAGAAAATGTACCGGCCATGAGGTTGTATTCACGAGTCGGGTTTGAGGAAGTGCAGCGGTTGCACTGGTACCACGTCTGGAACGATTCCGGAGAGCCGGTATGACGAACTGCCTGCATTGTTCCATTGTGATTCCCGTCTATGGCGCTGGTCACTCACTGCTGTCAATCGTGCAGCGTTGTGACGCGGCGTTCGAGCAGCAGGGGATTCCGCTGGCGGAATTCATTTTCGTGGATGATAACGGCCCCGGAGACGCGTGGACGGTAATTCAGCAACTCTGTGCTGAGCGTCCGAGAACGCGTGGCCTTCAGTTAATGCGAAACTTCGGCCAGCACAATGCCACGATGTGTGGCTTTGCGGAGGCGACTGGGGACATTGTGGTTACGCTGGATGACGATCTGCAGCATCCCCCGGAATGCATCTCGGCGTTGATTAAAGCCCTGGGTGATCGACAGGCGGACCTTGTGTACGGCGAATACGAACTGAAGCAGCACGCCTTGGGAAGAAATCTGGGATCGGCTGTGGTGAACTGGTTTTATCGGACTGTGTTCCGCCTGCCGGTAACGGTCACGTCCTTTCGAGCGATGCGGCGACCGCTTGTGCAGGCCATTCTGCGGTACGACCTGAACTTTACGTTCATCGATGGTCTGCTGGCCTGGAATACTCAGCGGATTGCCATGGTGAGTGTCCCGCATCATCAGCGAACTGAAGGGCGTTCGGGGTATACGCTGTCGAGACTGATTGTGCTGGCCATGAACATGTTTACGAATTTTTCGCTACTGCCACTGCAATTCGTGTCAATTTGTGGCCTTGTGGCTTCTGCTGTGGGCATGCTGCTGGGGCTGTACTATCTGATTTTGGCCCTGTTCTCGCAGATCGTAGTGCCAGGATACGCCTCGATTATTGTCGCCGTCATGGTGATGGGTGGGCTGCAGCTGTTCAGTCTGGGAATTATCGGTGAATACATCGGACGATTGCACCTGAATGTCAATCGCAAACCGCAGTACACAATCCGCAGTCGATGTGGTGCCGCTTCATGCGACTGAAGCGAACCACCTCAGCTGCCCGGTGGAAAACGGCGGTTTTCTGAGTCTGTGATGTCAATCGCGAGAGAATGGCCGGGAGCAGGATGCAGAGACGAAAGAGGCTGCACCAGTCGGGTTTGGGTTTTATGTGTTTGCCGACTTCCAGCAGAATGCTAGATGCCTTGCCTTGGGACCCTCGCGAATCGCACATACGCCTCAGATCCAGATACTCCAGCTCCAGCGACTGCCCCGTCACTTGTTGCAGCTGCGTTGCCCGCTCGTCCACCAACGCTTGATCTTCGACGCCGGTGGCGTGTAAACCACCAGGGCAGGAGTTGCCAGGGCGAGTGCGCACTCACATGCGTTCAGGAACCTCTCCGACGTCGGGCTCACTTGCACCGGCTACCCAGCGTTCTCCAAAGTGGACTGCAGATCACCGGCAACCGGCTGCGGGCCGTCGAATGATGCGATCGCTCGGCATTGCGGCGAACCACACGATCAACTTATGCCCAGGGGATTCAAGCACCTCCTGTTCGAGGGCTCGGTGAGCCTGCTGACTCACGACTATTCAGGGTTGAAAGTCAGCGGAGTGACCTGACTGTAGATGCCCCGGATTGACTACATACCGCATTGCATTGAAAGCTGATGTCAGTGGTTACCACTAAATGAATCGCGTTTGGTCAGAAGCGTCAGGTGTGAAGTCACAATGTCACGCCCCATATTTCTGATGCCAGGCGACGACTTCTGTCGACTGCTTGTTGCCTGTTGAGATATAGGCAAACAGCAAAGCGCCGTGCACCACTGAGAACGTTTTCGGGACCCAGCGGAAAGCAAAAGCATGCTATTTGCCAGCTCTCTTCGAACAATCGCGATTCAGATGAATCTCCTGGAGCAGGTGTTGTTGAAAATCCTGTGCTACGCCAATAAAGGACTCAGGTCCATGTTGAGGAGCTGTGTTTGATCGGCATAGAGGTTTCTAGTTCAGTTCTTCTGAGGTTAGCAGATGGCATTCATTGATCGGCAGCAGCTTTTAACCATGGGCTTTCGAAGCCTCGGACGTAATGTTTTGATTAGTGAAAAGGCTTCACTGTATAACTGTGATTTGATTGATCTGGGCGATAACACAAGGATTGACGATTTTTGCGTTGTTTCCGGCCGAGTCTCCATTGGACAAAATGTACATATCGCTGTGTTTTGCAATGTTGCAGGCGGAGAGGCTGGAGTCACCATGCTGGACTTCTCAGGGCTTGCCTACGGGTGTCAGGTTTTCGCACAGAGCGACGACTACAGCGGAGCGACACTCACAAACCCAACGGTTCCAGATAAGTATAAGTCGGAGAAAAAACAGCCGGTGGTGATTGGCAGGCACGCCATAGTCGGAACAAAATCAATTGTTTTTCCGGGAGTAGTGCTGGGTGAGGGCACGGCCGTCGGTGCGAACTCAATGGTCACAAAGTCTACTGAAGCGTGGTCGGTTTACTTCGGATCTCCGGCAAAACGGATTTCCTCTCGTTCAATGGATTTGCTGAAGTTAGAAGCAGAGTACCTCGCAGAGACACGGGGAGCGCGCACTCTGGAGCATTTAGGTTGAATTGGTAAATTTGCGCATTACTGGCTAATCTGCTATGACTTTCTCTTTGGGATTTCTGAATCTACAGAGAGGATTCGTCATGGCGAGTCAGGGGAAATTGGCGACCCTTGAAGAACTGGTCGCGTGTTTTAATGATCTGGAAGATCCGCGGTCGCAGATCAATCGTAAGCACCCGCTCGTGAGTGTGGTTGCGATTAGTATCATGGCGGTCCTTGCCGGAGCCGATGGTCCCACGTCAATTCATCGCTGGGCCAAAAGCCTGGCAGGACAACTGCCGTCGCTCCTTGATCTGCCGAACGGAATCCCGTCACGTGATGTGATTCGCAGAGTCCTGTGTGCTCTCAAGCCGGAAGCGTTTCAGAAGTGCTTTGCCGAGTGGATCAGTCGACTGCTCGAAGGAAAAGACGACGACGCTCAGCGTCATGTGGCTGTTGACGGAAAGACTCTTCGAGGAAGCGGTGACTCGAACTCGAAAATGGGGCCACTGCATCTGGTGAGTGCCTGGGCTTCAGAAAAAGGATTCACACTGGCTCAGGTAGCCACCGATCAGAAATCCAATGAAATCACCGCGATTCCGGAACTATTGCGGCTGATAGACCTGAAGAAATCGATCATCACGATCGATGCCATGGGGACTCAAAAGAAAATTGCTGAACAGATCACAGATAGAAAAGGCAACTACATTTTTGCCCTGAAAGCGAATCACGAGAAGACCCACGCAGCGGTGATCAATTACGTTGAGGAATATCTGAGCAATGACTTTGCCGGGACCCGACATCAGCAACTGGATGACACGCCAGCAAAGCCGGGCCACGGCAGACGTGAATCTCGCATCGATACCCAATTTGAAGTGCCGAACGACTTTCCGAATCGCAGCCTTTGGGCAGGGCTCACAACGATCGGGTGAGTTGTTTACACGTTCACCAGGGGCGGAAAAGAATACACTGATATTCGGTACTACATCAGCAGTCTGCCCCTCGATGTTTCCCTTTTCGCGAAGTACGTTCGTAATCACTGGGGCATCGAGAGCACGTGCCACTGGAGCCTGGATGTCACGTACAACGAGGATGGATTGAAGTCCCGAGAACGACAGGGAACAGAGAACATGGCATGGCTCAGACGCTTCACATTGTCACTACTGAAGCAGCATCCGGCAAAGATGAGCCTCGT